>CAYYIR010000114.1:0-6825 GCA_964471995.1 uncultured Nitrospina sp.
ATGGATTTCTTTTGGAACTCCAATTTTCATATCACTATCTCTCAATAAAAATTTTGGTTTGGGGGAATATAAAAGCGCACAAGACTACCACAAAATTCCATACATTTCTACCGGCTACTGGTAGCCGAGGTGCAATAAGTCAATGACCAAAAAGAGAAGGATTTAGCAGTGAAACCCATGTCTGAAAGCCAAGTAAAAAATGAACTCCTTAATAAAAACCGGACCTATTTGCCACCTTAACTAAATGGAGTCCTGATCATCGAAGATACCTTTGGCAAGGCTTTTGCGGGCGGTACGAGCTTCCTGATCCGCTCGCGTGATACCACCATCGTAGTCGTTATAGTCAACGAATTTGAGGGCTGGCTCCATTTCTGGATGCCGTTGCAAATAAAGTTTTGCCATCATTTGTGTGGTCCGGCGATATTTAGGATGGCCGGCTTTTTGAGTGCGCAACTCGGCAAAATGCCCTAATTCCCTAAGATTCATCCCCATATTCCATCGGATGAAATGATTAAACAATGTGGCATATTGCGCTTCCTGATGAAAGCCAGCCCGCTTTAAGTCACGGTGCAAAGATTCTGTACGTTCAAAACATTCCTGAACTTTTTGCGCCATACCAATTTCCATAATTTCTTCTGGTACGGAATACCCCAACTCAACTCCCAGGTCTTGCCTTTGCTGTGTGAGCATTCGATGCCTTTGCAAATCGCGATACTCGGCGAAACCAGCCAATATATCAAACTGAATGGGGTAACCGTATTCCAAAGCCCGACCGGGTCTATCTCTCTTGCTTTTTCTTGAACCAAAATAGGCCTCAAAAATCTGTTTTTTCTTTTTATCGGGTAATTGCCGAACAACATTTCTTATTTGCTGGGAGGAATGTTTTGCATAAGGGAAAAGCATGTTTGCTAATAAATTGATGTGCTGGTCCTCTGCCTTATCTTCCAATAAAGTGACTTCTGCAGCAGATTCAATGGGTACAGCACCAAACAGTTCAGCACCCAACTTATGCATCGCCTTATAATTTTCTGCTACATAAGAATTCCTATCCGCACGTTTTATGAAAGTAGGAATTTGCGTGTTCAAGGCTTTGCGAATCGATTCAGCGAGTTGATTGGCTTCACACAAATCACTAGTCATCAATTTACTAATCAATCCTGAATAAAATCTGCCATTTCCCACCAGTCCAACATTCGCCTGCGTGCATGCAGGAAGGATACAGCGAATCACATCACATGCCGCACTTCGGATGGTAAAATTGTAGGCAATTCGATGTGCCTTGATTTCATTTTCATCTTGTAATTTTGATAACCCAGCTTTTTGGATTTGGCCATTTCGTTCCACCTCAATTTCAAAGTCTTCTTTTGTTAAACGTTTTCTAAATAAGCCCTGCATAGGTTCAGCCATTTCTGCGTACGTTTCAAAAAGAAAATCCATATTATCCTGGAACTTATCACCTAACTCGGACTTCAGAATATTGTCAGGGCATATGTATCTCCATCTTCCGTTCTTTTTTACATCGTAAAGAACATATCGTGTCGACTCTTCAATAGGGGAGCCACCAATGCGGCAGTCTTCAATAACCTTTGTCATTAAGTTGGAAATTTCCTCTATGCATAAGGGGGCCACAGCTAACTCCGCAACCGATTCGTCACCATACTTATTTACGACCCGATCTATCATCTGTGAACCTTTTACATCATTTGGAGTTCCATCAGAATTTAAAAACTCCCTTACAACTGTTTCTTTAAATCCGGTAGGAGCTCGACTATAGCGAGCAAGAGCTCCACCAATCACTTCTGGATTAAAATTTTCAAGTGTAAAGACATTGGCCTCGACATCAGAAAGATAGGGTACTAGCAACCCACGTTCAGTGTCTGTTAGTTCATCAGAACGTTTTATTTTATTGGCCATATGGTTTTTTTATTGAAGGACTTCTTTTGAGTCTTTTGCACAACGAAATCCTGTGTCATTGAAGCGCACATCTGGTTTACTCCATCTTCGGAATGCACTACGAAGTGAGTCTGGAAAGTTTACCCAAGAACCTCCGCGTAGAACTTTAAATTTTCCAATCTCGGGTCCTTTAGGGTTTTTTTGCTTACTTTTACGATAATAGGTTCGGCTGTACCAATCATTTACCCATTCCCAAACATTTCCCGCCATATCATGAATCCCATAAATAGAAACACCCCTTGGGTAACTACCAACAGCGGTCATCGTGCCGATACCCTGCCACTTTTTGCTATAAGTAGCACGCCTTTTCGGAGAACCTTTACCCCACGGATAGACATTACCAGTGGGACCTCTAGCGGCTTTTTCCCATTCTGCCTCTGTGGGTAAACGCTTCCCCTTCCATTGACAATACTCTACCGCATCATACCAACTGACCTGAGTAACAGGTTGATTTCGTATCATTGATGAAAAAGAAGTATTCTTCCATAAGTTTCCTTCCCAACATGAACCTGTTTTGCAGGTATCATCTAAAGCGGGCCGATGACCGGTAGCTTTCACAAACTCAAGATATTGCGCGTTCGTAGTTTCATAGATATCGATCCAGTAGCTTTTTAAACCAATTAATTTCATAGGGAACTCGTCAGAAAACCACCAAAGTTGACAGGATCGGTCGTATTTACGACACATTTTTAGTGCGGCCTGATTTTCTTTAAAACTGGACCCACGTAAAAAATTTCCTCCTTTTACCCAGGCCATGTTCTCAAATTGTTCTACCTCAGATTTTTTATTTTCTTGTTTAACAGTCTGGGAAAATGTTTCAGGCACAAAAATCCCATTGTTGATCAACAAGCAAAAAAAACATAAAACGGAAAGAATTCGATTGAATGAAGTACTAATAATCAAAGGCTTAATACAACGATTTACCCGCTCTCTTTAGTCTGCAAAGAGAAACGGGTCATTTCTTTTCCATGAATATAAAATAATGAGAGGCCCAAAACCATATTTATAGTATACAACCAGGTCAATTGGCTGTGATATCTGTCAAACTGAATCTGCAATTTCTGATCTGCCGGATTAGCTTTTTTCAGTTTGTCCATCGCGTGCATTTCCGGTCGTAAAATGCTGCCCACATAAATAGCCAGGACAATCATGACCGCAAGAATAATTTCTCTAGTGTAACGGCGCTTGGTCACAACCTGATTTTTGTAGCCTGCCGAGCTGTATCTAGAAATCAAAAATTTGATCAATTCAGTCAGAACCATGACCGTAATACAGGTGTATATGATATGGATATTAAAAACATCCATGATCTTATTCATGATATTGCTCGCAACTAACGGTTGCTCTTTTAAGTTAATGCGAACTATTATCTCCACCAAAATACCAAGTAGGAACATACCTGCAACCCAAAGACTAAGGGAAAACAAATACAACCAATTGGATAAAAAGACTAATCGTTTCATATTCTTGATCGTTAAATTTAAGAAGCAATCATACACAAAAGCTTAAATAGCAAAGTTCTTTGCATAATATTTTGAAATATTCTCCATGGATTTAGCCGTCAGCGACCTCCAGAAACACGTTTTCGCAATGCACTGAAACTTTCCTTGATCTCTTTTTCTTCCTTTTCTCGGGCTTTGATAACCTCATCACGATCACCCCCAAACCAGGTTTTAACTGTGGTCCCTGTTCTTTCCCGGTTGACTGTATTAAGAATAGATAAGTATACGATCCCGTAAAACACAGCAAACCCATAGAGAACATAAGGAATAAGTGACCGAAGACGTTGTTTTTCTTTCTTCGATCGGTGATCCCATAACTTATACCACAAGCTTTCTTTCTTATCCTCACTCATAACAGTCTTCAAAAAGTGCCTTTAAATTCATACAAATAAAAATATTTTCAACAAATCTGCCAGAAATTTGATCATATCAGAATCCAAAAATCGAAACAACTAGCCTACGATTAGTGAAAAGAGTTCGGAACATTTAAGGGCTGCCATTAACTTGTTATGGTATATTTTTGATTTCGTTATCTTAAACATGATTGCACCATGATAGAAATCAAGCCTGTAGAGAAAATATGTGGAACGGTGACAATACCTGGCTCAAAAAGTTATACCAACCGTGCATTAATAATCGCAGCTTTAGCAGATGGGGTTAGCCGCCTTAAAAAACCTTTGGTAAGTGATGACACCAAATACATGATAGAAGCCTTAAAGGGTTTCGGCATTCAGGTGGAAGAAGAAGCAGGCGATTTTATAGTTTTGGGAAAGGGTGGCCAACTAATGGTACCAACCAAAGATATCTTTGTTGGTAATGCCGGAACGACGATGCGATTCCTAACAACATTTTCAGCTTTGGTTAAAGGAAAAATTCGTCTAGATGGGGATGAAAGAATGCGAGAACGACCGATTGCCGACTTACTTGATTGTTTGATGCAAATGGGAGTCAAGGCCAACCCCACCTATAATAATGATTGCCCCCCATTAGACATAGAAGGTGAAGGAATTCCTGGAGGAAAGGTGACATTAGCTGGAGATAAAAGTAGTCAATATCTTACTTCGCTTCTTCTATCAGCCCCTTATTTCAAAAATGAAACGGACGTTATTATTGAAGGTGACTTAACATCAAAATCTTACGCAGATATCACATTAGACATAATGAAATCTTTTGGGGTAAATGTAGAAAATGATAGTTATAAAAAATTTAGCGTTCAAGCGAACCAAGTTTATGAAGCTCAAACGTACCAGATTGAAGGAGATTGGTCGAGTGCCTCTTATTTTCTTGGTGCGGCAGCCGTAACAGGCGGTGAAATAACTATTTCCGGCGTGGAACCTGCAAGTGTTCAAGGAGATGCAAAATTTCCTGATGTATTAGAGAAAATGGGGTGCAATGTTAAAAAATCTGCTCACTCGCTGCAATTAAAAGGAAATCCATTGAAAGGAATAACTATCAATATGAATAATATGCCAGATACTGTTCAAACCCTGGCAGTCATTGCCCTGTTTGCCAAAGGTGAAACATTGATTGAAGATATTGGTAACCTTAAAATTAAAGAAACCAATCGTATTGAAGCGCTCGCAAATGAATTACGGAAACTGGGTGCCGAAGTCGAAGCAGGCGAAGATTTTCTTTTAATTAGACCTGGAAAATACCAAGGGGCTGAAATCGAAACTTACAATGACCATCGAATGGCAATGAGCTTTGCTATCGCGGGATTAATAATTCCAAAAGTGAAAATTAAAAATCCCAATTGCGTGGAAAAATCGTTTCCAAATTTTTTTTCCCAATGGCCGCCGAGCAAACTCGAATGAAGTACTCTAATTAGAAATCGTTTTTTTGCTGTTAGCGGCAAATGGCAACGCCATTATAAAATAAAGCAACATACTGACCTCGGAATCATAAAAATTAGTTTCAAAAAATCCCGCCACTAAAAATCCTAAAACAACCGCTGCGCTACCCATTGCATCCTTTTTATAAACAAGATCTCCGCTGTTTACAATTAACCGCTGATACAAGGTCATAAAATAAGTAACCCAGATGGAAATCCAGGCAATCAAACCAAATAAACCCGTATCAACTGCCAGTTGGAGGAAATTATTATGCATACCCCGTAATTTCCCAATAATACCTGTAGGATCCGGATAATTTTGATTTAATGCATCAATACATTTAAACCCACAACCTGTCAGCGGATGATCCATGAAAACCAACCAGCCTCCTTGCCAAAGAGCCATACGTCTTTGCAGGTTTGCATCCTTCAAGTCCGTTAAACTATTAATTCTAAATTTGATCGCATTTGGTGATATTGCAAAAATAACCACCAATACAATTGGTAAGAACCAAAGTAAACTTTTTTTTCGAAACCAGATCAAAAAAATAACCCCTGCAATTGTACCTAGCCATGCTTGCCTGGTATAACTCAATAAGAGACAAGCGGACAACATAACAAAAGCGATGTAAATCCATTTATTTTCTTTTGGAGAAAAAATAAGCTTTCCAGCAGCAACCAAAAGAGCCAACATTAAAAGACCTGCAAATGTCATATAAACACTCATAGTACCTTCAGCCCTAGCACCAGGAAGGACTCCAGTTTCAAAAGCAGTGTGTAACTCCCCCAAGGTGGAAAGAGTAGCAGAAGCGATTAAAATTATGGTTATACGCTCTCTCAATTTTTCACTTTCGATACAATTTACAGCCCAAAAAAATATTAGAATTTCCAACAGGCGTTTGAGCGATTTATAACTCTCCGAAATATCTGGCGCCCCAGCAACTGCAATTAAACAGGCTAGAATGAAGAGCAAAAAGGGAATTTTTAATGGAAAGATCTGCTTTCCCCAAGATTGGGTCAGGAAACATTTGGCGGCCCAAGCTAGACCACCGATCCCGCAGGAAATCTGGGTTAAACTGATTGAAAAAAAAGAGAAACAAACAAAGCTCACCAAACTAAAAATTATAACTTTATCTAAATAAACCAATCGAAGGCTCATTAAATTAATCAGTTTTAGGATTGCTTGTAGATGTAAAAATATATTGCATATAAATCAAGGGGAAATTGGTTTCAGGAAGGGTTCAATAACAAAACTAAATTCAGACCTGTTTTTAAATAATAAATTTATTTTCGCACTCCATCGATTAACACATGACGAAACCAATTTCTCAACCATTCAAAATTACGATCCAAAAATTGGTCAGCATTAAAAGCAAATCGCATTAAGCCGTTAGATCCATTCTTAAAAAACATTCCTGATAAAACCCCAAAAGGTACGGACAAGAACTCCTCGTAAAAAAACTGAGTTTCGAAACGTTTTTTTATTTCCACGATATCACAAACCCTTAGTGGTTGTTCATCAACTGTCCTCGCCTTTTT
>CAYYIR010000115.1:0-6729 GCA_964471995.1 uncultured Nitrospina sp.
AATGCTTAGGGCATTAAACTAGGTATTACAAAACCTTTTATATGACTAATTTTTTGGAGCATCTATGTATTTTATTCGCCTAAAAATTAAATCTAGCATGTATTCATACGCCAATCCTAAGTCAAAAAATTGGCCTAATTTTAGAAGTGGGATGGGCTCCAAAGTTTAATATTAACACTGGACTTTACCATACCATTCAATGGTGGAGAAGCGTATTATAAATACTATTTTACTATTGAAGGGGTGTAGTCCTACTCTATTATTTTTTCAGCTACGATCAGAAATTGGCCCGCAAGCGGTTTGATGGGTGGATTCAAATAGAGGCGAACCAGAAGTTTGCTCACAGGCAACCTGGATTTCATATATAATAAATTATTAAGGGCAGATTCCTAAATCCTATATTAACAATTTAAGTCTTCCTGCATCGCATTAGTAAATTAGCCAAAACAAGTGTTGCTGAAAATTGTAAGATTTAATGCAATTTATTATTAATCAATGTTGTTGATATAATTACGTAATGAAAAAAATATTATTAGTTACAGGAGGAACAGGATCATTTGGAAATGCTGTTATAAAAAAGTTTTTGCAATCTAAAATTTACTCAGAAATCAGAGTTTATAGTAGAGATGAAAGCAAACAAGACATGATGGCGCTAAAGTATAATAATAGAAAACTTAAATTCTTTCTAGGAGATGTTAGAGATAAAGTAAGAATTACAGAGGCATGCAAGGGGACAGATGTTATATTTCATGCGGCAGCCTTAAAGCAAGTTCCTTCTGGCGAAAATGCTACTTGGGAGCACATAAAAACTAATATTATTGGAAGCAAGAATGTAATTGATGCTGCAATCTCTAATAAAGTTAAAAACCTAACTTTATTAAGCACTGACAAAAGTGTATATCCGATTAATGCAATGGGAATGACCAAAGCCCTGATGGAAAAATTAGCACTTAGTGTAGATTGTCCAGAAAAAACTAATATAAATTGTGTTAGATATGGCAACGTATTATACACCAGAGGTTCTGTCATACCCTTATTTGTAAATCAAATTTTACAAAAAAAAGACCTAACAATTACCGAACCAAATATGACCAGGTTTCTGATGAAAATAGAAGAATCTATTGGCTTGTTTGAAAAATCTATATTGCTAAAAAACGGTGGAAGCATACTTGTGAAAAAATCTCCAGCAACCAAAACAATCAGTCTTGCAAAAGCTTTAATAAAAATATTTAACTCAAAAAGCAAAATAAAAACGATCGGGATTAGGCCTGGAGAAAAAATATATGAGACTTTAATAAATCGCGAAGAAATGGCTAAGACTAAATCCTTTCCTGATTATTACATTATTACAAAAAAAATAATTAACAAAAATTCTGATAAAATACTTACAGAGTATGATTCAAATAATGCGAAACGATTAAGCGATAAAGAATTAGAAAAATTATTGTTATCTTTGCCTGAAATTAAAAAAGCTCTCAAGAGCTATTAAGTTACTTAGTTTTTTCTCAGTTAATATACCTTCGAATTAAGGGAATAATTTTGTCATTTGCGCTCACGCAACTTGGAGTTATCCCAGTCGATGATGAACCTCGGTTTGTTCATGCCATCCTTGTAGATTCGTGCCAAATACACAGCCACAAAAACTGCTACCCAAATTAGGAAGTTCATGTTTAGGGCAATTAGCCAAAGTGGTAAGGATATTCCACCAGTTATTACTCCGATAATAACTACTAGCCAGTTGAGTGCGAAAAGCGGCAATCCGAGGTAAACCACCAATCGCACCTTTCATACCATGTTGTGAATTCAATCACGCGAAATGCTTTAACGGATTTTTCAAAAAACACAACATCGTGTATTTTTATGGAATAAAAAAGAATAATGATAAGGCCAGATTATACTTTAAAGACTTTTGACTAATTGACTCAGTTATAACAATTTTTAAACAAGTTTTAATTTTTAAAGGTTGGATCGTACAACAAAAATATTCCGCACAAAAAAGTAAATAATCCCGAAATAAAATTAAATAGAATATACAAAAAGAATATAACTACATTTCTTCTGCGATAACAACTTTAAGCTTAGAGCGCAGCCGAAAAACGGCTTTGGAGTGTATTTGTGATACGCGGGACTCAGTAATACCGAGAACCTCGCCAATTTCCTTCATGGTCAATTCTTCGTAATAATAAAGAGATATCATTAACCGCTCTTTGTCAGGAAGAGTATCAATGGCCTTTGCAATAATTTCTTTAAGTTCATTCAGTCGTAGAAAGGTTTGTGGATCTGTATCGCCCTTACCTGCAAGACAATCCAACAGACTTTGTTGCTCACCTGATTCCTTAAGAATACCTAAATCTTCTAAACTTAGGATGGGCATACTTTTGGTTTCGTTTATGGTATTGAAAAGTTCGTCCATACTGACACCCATTGCACTAGCAATCTCATCATCTTCGGGAGGGCGTCCCAACTCATTTTGTAATTTTTGGACAACCCCGTCCAAAGCAGAAGCTTTTTGCCGAACAGATCGCGGAACCCAGTCCATTGATCTAAGCTCATCAAGAATAGCCCCACGCACTCTAAATTCGGCGTAAGTTTTGAATTTTGCACCACGAGAAGCGTCATACTTATCGATCGCATCAATTAAACCAAGTACTCCCACACTGATTAAATCATCCAATTCGATATGCGGAGGAAGGCGCATTGCTATTCGGTTTGCAACATACTTGATCATCGGAGCGTATTCTTTAATTACAGCCTCACGATTCTCCACCGAAATCTCAATTTGATTTATTGCATGTCCTTTAATAGACATTTACTTTCCTCTCTTTAAGCTCTTTGGTCCAATTGCCTACCTTTATTTACATCCTCTTTATGATCTTCATCTTCAACTATACCCTTATCATCTTCTTGCAAAAATATGATCCCACTCAGCCAAACCACTAATGTAAAAAGTACAGCACCGACCAATCCACGAACAACCCCGGTTAATACCGTAGCTCCCATTAATACACTACCGATACATAAAAATCCGAATGAGAACAGACCAAATGAAGCAGCCATTTTTTGTATATTTACAGGGTTCATTGGGCTTGAAAAGCACTCCTCCAGAAATAAGGTTGGTTGACATCTCCAGAAAGAGATTTTGGTTTTTCTTTGCAAATTTTTTCCGCCAGTTCATTTATACACCTACTGAACTTCGAAAAAGGATAAACTTCCAAAAAGGCTTTTTGTTGGCGTATTGCCTTTGGAACATTTGGGTCTTGAAAAATATGCCCAAGATATTCAACAGAAACACCTTTTAAGAATCGATCGGTAACTGCCGTCAAGTTTCGGAATACACCCTGCGCTTCCCTTTCCGATACAACAGAATTAACTATCAACCTAAAATGTTTTTGTGAATGTTTATTATGTAAAACCTTCATCAATGCATATACATCAGTCAAAGAAGTAGGTTCTGTTGTGGCGACCAAAATAGTCTCGTGGGCAGCGCTGCAAAAGAAAGTTACGTTTGGCGAGATTCCCGCACCAGTATCAAAAATCAGATAACCATAATTACGGCTGACTCTGTCTAATTCATCCATTAATACCATCTTCTTTTCGGTTTCCAGTTGCGTTAACTCCTGCAAACCATCACCCGCAGGCAAAACATGAATGTCTTCAGGTCCCTGTAAAATGATATCTTCTACATTGGATTCCCCAGATAAAACATGACCAATATGCTTTTTAGAAGCCAATCCTAATAGGATATCGATATTGTTCAAACCCAGGTCGGCATCGACTACCAGCACCTTTTCACCCCTTTTTGACAAGGCATAAGCAAGGTTGGCCACAATGTTAGTTTTGCCAACACCACCTTTACCACTACTTACAGCTAGAACCCTCAAACTTGATTCGCTCATATCACCGTATGTTATTCTTTTTAAAGTCGTTGCTTGCCTGCCTAATGCCATATCTAATTCCCTAATTTATCTCGAAATCAGTTAAAAATCAAACTTATTACCTTATCTGGTACTGCGATCTCCAAATCTTCAGGCACATTCTGACCCATCGTAAAATAAGATAAAGGAATCCGGTTTCGAACTGAAAAATTGAACATTGAGCCAAAACTGAGCCCTTCATCTAATTTGGTAAAAAGGACTCGGTCTACTCCAATAGGTAAAAACTGCTGATAAGTACTTATAAATTGTTTTTCTTGAGCAGTAACACTGAGAACCAAATGTGTTTCCACACCCCCAACCACATCAAAAATCTCTTTAAGCTGACGCGAATAATCCTTATCTCGATGAGAACGCCCCGTGGTATCGATTAGAATAAGATCTTTATCTGAATGCCTCTTTACGATTTCTCGAAGTTCTTCACTCCCTTCTGCCACCTCAACAGGTAGTCGCATAATATCTCCATAAACTTCTAATTGATCTACAGCACCCAACCTATAAGTATCTAAAGAAACTAGAGCTACTTTTTTATTTTTACGGATTACGTAGTCGGCGGCGATCTTGGCAATTGTAGTGGTTTTTCCAACACCTGTCGGACCCACGAATGCAACTATTTTTGGGCCTTCCGTTTTTAGATTAATTTCCCCTTTAAAAGGAATGATTTTTTTCATGAGATCCATTGCCCGCATTTTTTCTTTACTCGGTTTGGCGTCCGATTCAGCCTTAGCCTTTATAAGGATTTTCGATGCCAATCGCTCATCCAATCCGTTTTTCACCAAATGGGAATAAATTCCAAACTGACTGGACTTTATTCCTAAAGTCTGAGCCTGACTCTTCTCACTTAAAAGATTAAATATGAGAGATTTAATATCCAATCCATTCTCTTCATCCAAATCCAACTCCTCTTCAAAATTTGAAACGCCGGATTCCTTAAATTCAACCGCCGCCGTTATTTCCACTTTGGTAGCAGCATTTAGACCTGACAAAGGGGAGTCAGGTTTTATAGAGCGGGTGCTCATAATAAGTGCATCATCGCCCAATTCATTTTTCACCTGCTCTAAAGCATCCGCATAATTGTTTGCAGTAAATTTTTTAATTCGCATTTAAGTCCACCACTCCTATAGTTTTAATCTGTACAGATGGAGAAACTTCACTATGTGAAATGATTGCAAGATCTGGTAAAAAACGTTCTGTGAATTTTCGAATATGCATTCTCAATCCTGGAGAAGCTAACAAAACTGGAGAAGTCTCAATCGTCGGGGTGATTTTTTCAATTATGTCTCTTAACTTTGAAAGAAACTTTTCAGCGACATTTGGTTCAAGTGCCAAAAAAGCACTGGTTTCAGATTTTTGGATAGACCCTTCGATAATGTCTTCAATCCCTTTATCCAAAGTCAATACAGACAAGGTTCCATCCGTCGACTGGTATTGCTTTGTAATAGGACGAGCCAGACTCTGCCGCACATACTCGGTCAAAATATCTGCGTCTTGCGTAAGCGAGGCATAATCGGAGAGTTGTTCAAGAATCGTTCTTAAATCGCGAATAGAAATTTGTTCTTTAAGTAAATTTTGAAGAACTTTCTGAACCTTACCAAGAGACAACAAATTTGGAATTAACTCTTCAACCACTTTTGGGTTGGTCTCTTTAAATTTATCTAATAATGCCTGTGTTTCTTGACGGCCTAATAATTCATGCGCATGTCGTTTAATGGTTTCCTTAATATGGGTAGTGATAACTGTTGCCGGATCTACTACTGTGAAACCAGCTAATTGGGCTTCCTGTTTTTTAGTGCTCGGAATCCATACAGCAGGCAGACCAAAAGTTGGTTCTGTCGTTTTAATACCATCTAATTCTTGTTCAGTTGTTCCAGGGTTCATAGCAAGTATCCGACCCATCATTATAGAGTCTTTAGCCACATCAACTCCTTTTATCACCACAGAATATTCATTAGACTTTAGTTGCAAGTTATCGCGAATATGCAAAGGAGGAACAATGAAGCCCATCTCCAGCGCAAATTGCCTACGAATAGATTTGATTCTTTCCAAAAGCTCACCATTACGTTCTGCATCTACCAAAGGAATCAACTCATATCCAACCTCCAATTCCATCACATCCAATGGCAGAATAGATTCCACTTTTTCCGCTATAGGCGCCTTAGCTTCATCATCTTTCTGTTTTAGTGCTAACTGTTCGATGTTCTTGTTAGCCTTCAATTTTTGGTAGGCAATTGTTCCTGTAATCAAGGACATCAAAAAAAATGGGAAATGAGGTAACCCTGGAATCATTCCGAAAAAGAAAAGAATACCTGCAGCAATAATAAACGCATTAGGTTGGTCAAGTAGTTGCTTCATCAACTCACCCGGAAGATTTTTATCAGACTGCGCGCGAGTAACAACCAAGCCAGCAGCTGTAGAAACAATCAATGCAGGAAGCTGAGAAACTAAACCATCGCCAATCGTAAGCAATGTATATATTTGAGCAGCTTCAGAAGCATCCATGCCTTGCTGGAAAACACCAATAGCAAATCCACCCAAAATATTTACAAGAGTGATCAAAATCCCGGCAATCGCATCTCCACGAACGAAACGTATAGAACCATCCATAGAACCATAAAAATCGGCTTCGCGCTCAAGATTTCTTCTTCTATCTCGGGCTTCTTTTTCTGTGATCAGTCCGGCATTTAAATCCGCATCAATACTCATTTGTTTCCCAGGAATGGCATCTAAGGTAAATCGCGCAGCCACTTCTGAAGTTCTTACTGAACCCTTGGTAATAACAATAAAGTTAATCATTACC
>CAYYIR010000116.1:0-6698 GCA_964471995.1 uncultured Nitrospina sp.
CTGAAACAGGATGTCATGGACGAAGCCGAAGGCCTCAAGCAAACGGTGAACGTGGATTCGTTGGAGCAGGATATCAGTTCAGCAACCAAAGTCGATGTCGATGTCAATCTCTCCGAAATGGATTTGGATATCTCCGGCGATATCAAAAAAGACTAGTAGAGCAAACTTTATACCTAAAAAATCTATTCTTTTAGGGTTAAAGAAATAAGTTTATGTTTCTGTAATCTGGTTTTTATGCTTTCCTCCCTAGAAAGACATCTTGCCAAGAAAACTAGCTAGTAAAACAATATTTTCCTTTTGAGCTCGAAGGTACGCGGACACTTAATAGAATGATTAGTTCCATTTCATTTCATCCTTTCATTTCGCATTTTCCCCCTGCGCTTTTTGTTGCTGGACTGACCCTACTTTTTCTAGCTAAAAAGAAAAACGATCCGAAACTAAATTCTGCTGCAAGCTTTAATTTAAGTTTGGGATTGTTAGCTGCCGTTGTTTCCAATTTTTCAGGGATGATGTCCGTTGATATCCACTTTCTCAAAACCGTTGATGTGGAAGGACACCAGGGTTATTCCTTTCTATTTACTGTCCTCTATGGTTTTGTGGTTGGCTATTCTTATACCAACTCTTTTTCTAAAACCGCTCAAGGTTTTTACATTTTAGGGCTGGTGACCATGTGCATTTGCCTGTTTACTGGGTACCAATTAGTTTTTTAGGAAAGAACTTGGAAGATTTATCGTCCTGTGGAAACACCGAAACGGTGCACAAGCTCGCCACCATAATATCCGGTATTGAGAATGCAATACAATCCAGCTACCAACGCTAAGAAGTAAACTGTTCGACCGAGTTTATTTCGAAAGTAACGGGAAGTCAACATGGCGAATAAGAATATACTGGCCGTGAGAAAAGCAAACTTCATGTGGCCGGAAAGAAAATCTTTAAACTCATCTGTCTTTTCCAAACTCAACATCCCCAGAAACCCCACTATCAAAACAGGAAAGATGCACCAAAACCCGAAACGTATGTTGAATCGGCCTGCCGTTTCAACCACCTCATCTTTTTTAAAACTACCATAAATTTCAAACACCACGCCACTGGTCAATAATGCTACAGGAAAGTGGACAATGAGTGGATGCAATTTGGAAAAAAATGTCATTTGGATTTAGAATTTTTTTTGCCACTATTTCTACGCCGGTCTAAGTCTGCCAAAATAATACCCGCCGCGACGGAAACATTTAAGGATTCTATTTCCCCTTTACCAGGAATATTGATAAGACTATGACAGCGCTGTTTTACAGAATCCGAAAGACCCTCTTGTTCATTGCCAAGAACAAGGACAGCAGGAAAAGTTATTTTTACGGAGCTTAATGATTCTTTTGCATCGGGATCGGCCCCCACCACATACCAGCCCTTTTGACGACAATCTCTTAAGGAAGAAGACAAATCGGTACTCCTATAAACAGGGACCGACTCCCAACCTCCCTCGGCCATTCTTGCTGCAGAAGAAGTGATACCCGTGACCGTCCCACTTCTAGGCAAAATCAATCCCTGGGTAGAAAAATAAGCACAACTTCTAAGAATGGCTCCTTGATTATGGGGGTTGTCAATTCCATCAAGAGCCAACACCAACCCCTTTTCTGGTAGGTTACCCCGAATTAATTTATAAACAGAATCACAGGGGCGCGGACGAACCACCATAACAATGCCTTCATGATGAGTTCCTGAAGCTACCTTATTTAAGGATTCTTGATCTAACTGGCGAAAGGGAAGTTTCTTTTCTGCACACCACGCTTTTACTTCCTTCAATTGTGGGCCACGGGTGCGACTATAAAACAAGCGCAATAAGCTATCAGGTCGTTTTTTAAACGCACTCATGCAGGCATTCCAGCCATAAAGCGTAAATTCTTCCTGCTTTTTGTGTTTCGCTCTATCTCGGTCAGAATGGGTTTTCTTGAATTTTTTAGGCTCTCTGGTTTGCACTACTCAGCGCCAGCTTAATGCTGGACTTAGAAATAAATTATTATTGCGATATTTCTTCCTGGTAACAAAATAATTTCCCTGCTCCCATTGGTGGATAGTTAACCGTGACCTCCCATCAAAAATTCTTCATTATCATCGAATTGAAGAGGCCTTTCGTTTTGGAAAAACTCTTCCACCTTTTCCATTACTTCTGAGGTGGTGATACACTCAAACATATTCTTTCGAAAATTTGCAGCCCCTGGATTTCCAAAGGCAAGCCAAGCTGAAAATTTTCTAAGTAAGATAAGTGAAAAACGCGTATCATAATATTTATGCAAGCTCTTATGGTAACGTTGGATTATATTAAAACAAGAGCAATCATTAACTAATCCGATGCTCTCGTTAAAGATTGCAGGATTACGTAAAGCGCCTCTTCCAATCATAACCGCATCAACTTTCGATTCGAGTAGCCTTCTCCTTGCCTGCTTGGCACTGCGAATATCTCCATTACCAATAATAGGGAGCTTGGCCTTCTCTTTTACTTCTGCGATTAGGTCCCAATTGGCTTTACCTTCATAACCTTGAGCACGTGTGCGCCCATGAATTGCTACCCATTCGCAACCAGAGTTATAGGCTGCCTTAACACATTCGTGTATTGTTAGCTCATCTTCACTCCAACCGGTACGCATTTTCACAGTAAGGGGAAGTCCAATTCCATTTTTAATAGTGGTAAGAAATTTTTCCAAGTAAGCCGGATCACGCAAAAGGGCAGCCCCACAACCTTTCTTAACTACTTTTTTTACAGGACAACCTAGGTTGATATCTATAAAATGTGCCCCGGTAGATTCTACGAACTCAGAAGCACGGACAATATCCTCAGCCGATTCACCAAATAACTGAATACCTGTCAGGGATTTGCTATTTGGGTGCACACGCATCATTTTTTGGGTTTTTTCAGAATTATAAAAAAGCCCCTTTGCAGAAACCAATTCTGAGATTAAAATTCCTGCGTTCATCTCATCCATTAGTTGGCGGAAACAAACATCGGTTATACCCGCCATGGGTGCCAACCAAAAACAATTTCTAGCCTTGCTAATGAGACTTTCGGTCTCTAGCCCTGAGCGTTTCTGAGCAGGATGTGGAGATGCTAAATAATTCATTGGATTTTTATTTTTGCCGCTTCTAATAAAGGTTGAAAATGCATAGGAGGCTTCACTTTGAATTTCATCGTTCTACCTAAATACTTAAACTCAAGACTCCAGGCGTGCAAACCATATTGAAAATTTTCATCATTGCCCTGACCATAAACCTTGTCATTATAAATGGGCAACCCATAACTTGAAAGATGCACGCGAATTTGGTTAGTTCTACCTGACAGCGGGACCACCTTTAAAAGTGATCTTCCATTTTTAGATGATAGCCACTGGATTTTTGTTTTTGCGGGTTTTGCTTTTTCTACAAGATCTCCAACACCCCTATGCGATCCTTTTAAAACTCCAATAGGTGCATCAATAAAAAATTTCTTTTCCTTGGGTTTTCCTTCCACCATAGCCAGATATTCTTTTTTTATTCGGTGACTCTGGAATTCCTCCATTAAAGCCGCTGCAGCTTCTCGTGTTCGGGCAAATACTATTATACCCGTGGTAATAGCATCGAGTCTTTGCACTGGTCGTGGAATTTCTTCTGGGTATAACTGTTTCAATACTTCCGTCATACTGTTTTGAAAATAACGTCCACTAGGGTGAACAGGAATTGGAGCAGGCTTATTAAAAACGCGTATATCTAAATCCTCATATATAACCGTCATCCGACGATCCGCTGGCGGTTCCTGACGGATACCGGCATGTGTGACAATGCGATCACCTGCTTTAAGAATATAACCTGTCTCAGCAGTCACACCGTTCACAAAAATATCACCATTTTTTATTTGTTGAACCCAAGCCTCTAGAGACTGATACGTAAAACGTTTGGAAAAATATTCTTCAATTGAAAGTCCACAATACTCGCATGAAGGGGATGATTTATATATCTGTTGGCTGGCCGGAGGTTGAAATAAAGATAAATTTGGCAAAGTTTTTTTCAAGTTTAGTATTAGAGGGAATTTAAATCTAGAAACAAGATTGTAATCTTTCACTCAAAAGTACTGACTAATTGCTACCTAATGGGCTAGTTCCATTGAGGGTTAACAGGGGCTTTTATGAGATATTCGTAATCTTTGCCAAGAGACTTCACCACATTTGCCCAGATTTCCTCTTCATTTTCTTGAAAAATGAATTCACCGCAAGCTTGCGAAGTCAACCAACTGAGTTGAGTCATCTCTCCCGCGAGCTGACCGGCACCCCAGCCAGAATAGCCTAAATAAAAACGGATATTTTTTTCAGGATTATTTAAACGTGTCATTAAATTTTCCAAAAGTTCCCAACTCATTCCCATGTAAACTTTATCACAAATTTTTTCCAGCTCAGGCAGAGTGTCTTCAGACCGACAAAGATAAAAAACCTGCGAAGGAGATACCGGCCCCCCTACATATATTTTTTCTGAAGGAAAATCAGACATTCCCATTTGCCCAAACACTTCCCTGGGGTCTATAGGAGCAGATCGATTAATAACTAAACCAAAAGAACCCTCATCATCATGATTGCATAATAAAACCACCGTTCTGGAAAAGTTTGGGTCTGGCAAAACGGGATTAGCAATCAGGAAATACCCTTTACCGTATTCTTCATTGTAAGATTCTGGCATGATAACTGTTATAAGTTTAAAGATTGGAGCTTTTTAAAATTTTTTCCAACTTTAGCTTCCTCTTTTCCTTCCGTGGAAGCAAAGTTATTATCTAAAGCTATACTAACAAGCTCAGGAAACTTTTTCGATGATGCCAATGCTAAAATTCCCTCATCGCCAATTTCGTTTTGAGCTAAATCTAGGTCTTCTAATTTATCCAATTCGTTTTCCGATGCCATTATTTTTGCACCCTCATCCTTAATATAATTACGGTAGAGATTGAGTGATTTCACTTTTTTAAAAACTTTTGAGCATATAAGATGACGAACTCCGTCAGGGCCAATATCATTTCCACCCAACTCTATCCAATTGACCTTTGAAAAAAGATCAGACTCTGCAAGCATCTTCAATCCGTCATTGCCTATACGGTTACCTCCTAAATTGAGTCGGCGTACCTTCACAACACGCTCATCTCGCGAGATGATGGTCATTCCATTAGGACCAACACAATAACCTTTTAGATTCAGTTCTTTTCCATCTGAACTCAAGGTTTCATCGATAACTTTTTCCATGGTTTCCCGCAATTTTTCACCTGTCAAAGTACAGGGTTCTGCAGGTTTATAAATTTCAAAATGAGTGATAGATGGCATTGAGCCCCCTTATTTAATATAAATTGCATTAACTCTTAAAAAAGATAAAATTAACACACCAATCTCTATTAAAATTAATTAAAAACCCAAATAAAAACAACTAATTCGATTGCAAACAGGCTATTATAAGGTTGACAGAAAATCAATTATATTTTACATTTCCCAGTTTCATTCAATGATTTGATAAATTAAGACGTCCATTTGTTTGGATAATTATAATCAATAACAATAATATTTAAGTTTTCGAATAGTTTAATCTAAAGAGGCGGTGGTATGGAACTTGATTTTGATAAAATGGGTGGCTTGGTTCCCGCAATTATTCAAGATGCAGAAACCGGCAAAGTTTTAATGCTTGCCTATATGAATTCCATTGCATGGGAAAAAACTCTTGAAACGGGAAAAGCATGGTTTTACAGCCGCTCACGGGACAAGCAATGGATGAAGGGAGAAGAAAGCGGCAACGTACAAATTGTTAAAGAAGTTTTTATTGATTGTGATGACGATACCGTACTCCTGAAAGTCGAACAGGTAGGTAAAGCGGCTTGCCATAAGGGTTATACCAGTTGCTTTTTTAGAAAAATCAACGGGGATGTAAAAATAATAGAAGAAAAGGTCTTTGACCCAGAAAAAGTTTATAAAAAATAAATTTTCAAACCATTTAAAGGAAAGAAATTAATTCATGAGTGGCAATGTTTTAAAACTAGGAATCCCAAAAGGCAGTCTCGAAGAGGCTACGGTAAAGCTTTTCGCCAGAGCAGGCTACAACATCAAAATCAAAAGTCGGTCATATTTCCCTACTATTGATGATGTTGAAATTGAATGTATGTTGATTCGTGCTCAAGAAATAGCACGCTATGTCGCTGATGGCGTCCTAGATGCAGGGCTCACCGGCAAAGACTGGATCATGGAAAATCGAGCCGATGTAGAAGAAATTGCACCGCTGGTTTATTCAAAAGTGTCAGCAAGGCCAGTCCGCTGGGTTTTGGCAGTCCCCAACGACTCCTCAATCCAAACGGTTAAAGATCTGCAAGGAAAACGAATTGCTACTGAAGTCGTTAACCTTACTACTGATTGGTTAAAGGGGCATGGTGTTACAGCTAATGTTGAGTTTTCCTGGGGTGCTACAGAAGTGAAAGCTCCAAAACTAGTCGATGCCATTGTTGAAGTTACAGAAACGGGCTCTTCCCTTAAAGCTAACAATCTGAGAATTGTTGATACTTTAATGGAATCTACAACCCGCTTTATAATGAATAAGGCTGCCAGTCAAAATGATTGGAAAAGAAATAAAGTGGACCGATTGGTTTTAATGCTTCAAGGTGCAATGGCTGCAAATGGTAAGGTAGGTCTGATGCTCAATGCTCCAAAAAGTAAGCT
>CAYYIR010000117.1:0-6688 GCA_964471995.1 uncultured Nitrospina sp.
GAAATTGGCTCCTCAGAAAGATTTGATCCGAAAGAATTGAGCAATATATATGGGTTAGATGAATCTGTTTTAATAGATCTTCAGGTAATTGACCCTTTGCAGAAACTTCATGAATCCTATAGAAAACTCAGGGAATCAGGATGCGAAAAAAATGTGACTAAAGGATTAGATGATGCCATTTGCATTTTTGTGAAGAATATTAAAGAAGCAGAAAGTATTGTCTGGTCAGGACGATCGCCTGATCAACGCAAAGAATATAAGATGAAAGCTGCAAAGTTAAATATGAACTTAAAGGAAATTATTCTCAATTTATTAGCACTGGTGCAACAGGCTTTATTGTCTGAGGAAAGAAGAAATAGGGATCTAATATTGAAAGTAAAAACAAAATTGGAAAATTTATTTCAAATAGAAAAGGAATACGATCAAATAATTTGTAGAATTAAACCTTTTTTTGAAATTGTTTAATGATAAATTTAAAGAAAAAATTTTTTAGAATGCGAGTTTTCCTTTCTCTTGCCTTACTCGTTGTAACGACAACCTTTTTCGGTTGCGCGACTATTAACCTTAGTCCATCTCTAGGGGACTTGGAAGAAGTAACTATTGAGGGGAGCGGGCCTGGAAAAATCTTGTTGATTGATTTTGATGGAATTATTAATAATCAGAAACATCGGAATATTACGGGCAATACTATCAACCTTGGGATGGTTGAAAATATTAGAAGTATATTAAAAAAGGCTGAAAAAGATAAAGAAATTCAGGCCCTCTTAATAAAAATGAATAGTCCGGGTGGGACTGTAACGGCAAGTGACATAATTTTTCATCTTTTAAAGGATTTTAAAGACAGCAATAAGGTTAAAATTTATGTGCAAGTGATGGACCTTGCTGCATCAGGTGGTTATTATGTCGCTTTAGCAGGGGATGAAATAATTGCTCATCCAACTTCTTTAGTGGGTAGTATAGGAGTAATTGCCCTAAAGGTTAATTTGAAAGAATTGATGACCAAAATAGGAGTGGATTGGGAAATTGTTAAATCTGGAGACAAAAAGGATTTTATGTCTCCTTTTCGATCGTTTACAAGAGAAGAAAGAGATCTATTTCAAAATACTATTGATATATTTCATCAGCGATTTATTTCAACGATTACCAATAGTCGACATGATTTGGATCTGGCCCAAGTTCAACTGCTAGGCGATGGAAGAATTTTTGATGCTGAACAAGCAAAAAAACTAAAATTAATTGATGATATTGGATATGTGACCGATACAATTGAGCGAATAAAGTTGGATTTGAATAATTTAAATCTTAAATTAGTTACCTACCACCGTAGCAATAAATATCAGGGCAACATATATTCACAATTCAAAAAACCTACCTCATTTAACATGATCAATGTTGATTTAGGATTAAACCCAAATTCTTTAAGCCCCTATTTTTTATATATATGGTCGCCCTAGACCGATGTTGATATTTATAAGGTTTTGCGTTATTTTTAAACCCCATTTAAATCTCAGATCGGACCTACCTTTTTTAAATTAATGAAGTGGAAACTTTAAAGAAAAGAATACAGTCAATGCTTAAATTAGTATCTATAAATATTGCCAGGCCTCAAAATATTAGTTTTGATGAAGGTAAAAAGAAGTATCGCACTGGAATTTTTAAAAAGCCCGTAACCGAAGAAATATTTCTTGAAGAAAATGGTTTCCAGGGTGACGGGGTTGGCGATACGAGATTTCATGGGGGCAAAGACTTGGCGGTTTGTGGTTATTTTATTAACCATTATAAGTTTTGGGAATCGGAATTGAATAGAGAACTGAGACCAGGAGCTTTTGGAGAAAATCTTAGTTTGACAGGTATTGATGAAACTAAAATAAATGTTGGGGATCAATATTCCTTAGGGGATGCAGAAATCGAAGTTTCCCAACCACGCCAACCTTGCCATAAACTTAATAAGATTTTTAATTTACAGGCTATGGCTTGCAAGGTTCAAACAACTGGTTTTACGGGATGTTACTTTAGGGTAAAAAAAACAGGATGGGTGAAACCTGATTCTGAAATAATAAAAATAAAGGATGGCAAGGAAAATATATCTATTGAAAACATTAATGTCTTAATGTTTAAAGAAAAGAAAAATATGAATTTATTAAGAAAAGTTGTGGAATTAGAAGCCTTATCGATTGAATGGCGTGAGAAGTTTCAAAAACGGCTTTGAATGATTTCATTGGGTTTTTATGGATAAATTTAATACAAAATGATTACACCATTAACTGAAAAAATGGAACCCTCAGATTGGGTAAAAATTTTAAAAGAAAACTTCATCCCTGATGATTTGAACGATGAAGCGTGTTACTCCCTTATTCATTATTTTGAAGATTTGGGTCTATTGACCGCAAAGGATAAGGGGGTCCTGGTTTGGTCAGATTTGTCAAAGGAATTAGGCTGGGATGCGCAAAAAAAAATTATACAAGATAGCATTCTTAAAATGTCTCAAACTGAAGCTGGTTTGGCGCTTTCTTTTTTTATTGGATTTAAAAAAGTAGATTTACCTACGTTTGAATCATTAATAGGGCCTGAGAAATCAAATGATAGACAAAAAACTACCACTAAGCCAGAGCTCGCATCAGATCTTAGTAATTTACAAATTGTTAAAAAAGTAGGCAAACAATTAAAGCCTTTTCTGGATGTTGAAAATAAAATTGTGTCTAAACTTCAGGGGAAATATACAACTAAAGCCGATGCAAGGCATTTGTTCCAATATATATTCGGAAAAATAAATTCTAAAGCTAAACCGCGAAAATGGGAGCAACTAAGCCGAAAGAGACACAGGTAAACTAATTTATCTAGGTGTTGCAAAAAAATTTAAAAAAAGTTTTAGTATTTAGATATCTATAATGTCATCCTCTTTTTGTTTCGGTGTGTAGGGGCGAGTATGGAAATCTTGTTGGCCACGAGTTGTAGTGCGACGACTCTTTTGAAATAGGCTCGCTGTGAATAAAACCACACCGACCAACAGGGCTACAACAAAAAAGCTGAAGGCGAAAAAAGATAGTAATCCTATGGCGAGAATAATCCAAACTGCCATTGAAATTTTAGTGGTGATGGGGATTTTTTGATTGGGTCCGGGATATTGAAAAGAGAACATTTAGTTATTTATGTTTTTTAGTATCAAAAATGTTTGTTATTATTAATCATGCCTGATTTAGCCATCATACCTTGCTTAAGTTGTGGAGTCAAAAATCGTATTCGATCTTATGACCCTCAAAAAATTCCTGTGTGTGCAAAATGCAAATCTAAATTGGTGAGTGAAAAGGAACATACTGCCTTTTCTAAGTTTAATGATAATTTGAATCAGTTTAAAGATTTTCCCGATTTTGGAGCACGTGGCGATAAAAAATAACCTTTTTATGAAAAATTTACTCAGAATAAATTAATACTATGGATACTACTGAAATAATTGACAAAAATTTAAGAGAACAACTTGATGCTAATCATGTTGAAATTATCGATGAAAGTCACCTGCACCGTGGTCATAAGGCGGCTGGTGGGGGAGGGCACTATTCTATTAAAGTGGTTTCTCCAAAATTTGAAAATTTGAATGTTATGGAACGCATTAGACTTGTTCATAAAGTTCTGGATGAGGAAATGACCGGAACTCCAAAGCTGATCCATGCCTTGCAGGTGAAAACCTTTACTCCAAGTGAAGCTGTGTCCTAATGATGGGCTATTCTCGGTATACTTCTAATTCTTCACAATTTTTCAAATTTTCAGATTCGGTCAGGGCCTTATACCCAGTTCGGGTGTATTGATTTTTATAAAGGTCCAGCTTCAAATATTTTTTACTTTGAGGAGAGGCTGCCAGTGCTTGTGCTCCACGGTCTCCTATAACATTTCCGAACATAGAAAGATCTTTTAAATTAGGCAGCTTTTCAGTGTTTGCAATTGCAATTGCTCCATCATCTCCAATTTCATTATGATTAGCGTTTAGAAGTTCCAGGTTTTCCAAATAAGGCGATTCTGCCAATGCCTCTAGGCCTTCATCGGCTATTTGATTTCCAGGTAATATCAATTGTTTAACATTTTTTAGAATTTCTTTTGTTGCCAACTCCATACAACCCCGAATACCTATATATTTATCTCGCAGGATTAAAATGGTTCCATCCTCGTGGAAACTATCTTTAAGAATATCATCAATTCTACTCATTTAATTCTCCTGAAAAGTATCAGTGATTCTATTAAATAACGAGTGAATTTGCCGAGTTGGCAGAAAAAAAATGCCGGTTCTGCTTTTGTGCAGAACCGGCATGATAAATCATTTTTATAGAAGCGGATCGAGGAATAATTCGTCCGTTTTCCATTTTTCTACTTCTTCTTTTGTTGGTACAGGCGGAACCGGTCTTTTAGCAGTGCGTTTGTCGAGTGGATCGTGAAAAGTTCTTGCATAGGCTTCTGCTTTCCACAAGTAAAGATGTGGAAAAATTGTTCCCCAAGGTGCCATTGGACTTCCAGTAACTCCGCGGGTTACGCGTCTATACCAAAGGGCATCCGGCCAGTCTTTAAGAAGGTCGTCGATATGATCCGGCATTTTATCCGTATCTTTGTGGTTTTCATTTCTAAAATCCAAGGCTCCGGTCATCATGGGTATACCATCTTTACCATGGCATACCGCACAATTGAGTCCCTCTGTAGCAGGTTCCGTTCCCTCAAAGACTGTCTGTCCTTGTTTAATAATTTCAGGATCATCCCACCATGTCCACTGATTAGGAAATTTTCCTTCAACAGGCATATGGGTGGGGTCACGCATGGTCTTCAGATATGCGATAAGCGCCACCATTTCATCACCCTCTATATCGTCTGCATAATAAGTAGGCATTGCTTTAACCGATTTTGGATCATTAAATCCTGGTGCTTGTTTTTTTCTTGGATCAAGGATTTGCTCTTTAATATAGTCCTCAGAATATAAACCAATCTGCTTTGTGCCCAAATTGGGTCCTCGATCAGAATTCCCTTCCCAGAAAACTTTATGACAGTTAAAACATTTGTTATTTTCAAATATCTCTCGTCCAGCTGCTATTACCTCTGGGCCGGCGAGGCCGCTTAATTTAACCGGAGGTCTATTAAGTTTTGCGAGTTCAAATTCGGGATCAAATTGAGGCAATTGTGCAGTAACCGTGATAAAAATTCCTGAGGCAAGCGCATAAGTAGCAAGAAGACGCATGATCCAAGTTGAAGCTTTTTTCTCTACATTTAAGGTTTTCCAGTCTAGCAGTGTGAAAAAAGCAAAACCAACTAAAGTGAAGGCCACAAATTCAATTTGCCACCACACAGGAAAATTGAATTTACCTGCAACCACCCAGATAATGGCGCCGAGAATAAAGATAACCGGGATTTTGAATCTAATGTTTTGAAATGTAGTTTTTTCTTGGGATTTTTTGGGTTTAAGCCTGAGTAGAATAGCGTAAGTTAACATTACTGCTATCCCACAACTAAGACCTACTAATCCAAAAATATTAAATAATGCATAGAGGCCACTTAATACGGCTATACACCCTATTATAACAATGTCAATATTCATTAAACTTCAACTCCTGAAAACTTATTCAGCCATCTGAGGCGCTGCAGCGCTTGGCTCTGTTTCTTTCTTTTTCGTTTTTGGATATTTAATTCCAATCCATATGATGGCTGTCATTAGAATGAAAAATGTCCAAACAATGGTTGTCACGTGAAACCCTGATTCTGCCAAAGATGGTGCAAATTTTTCGGGCGTTACATCCTTGAACACTTTATAAATATGCCAATTCATTCTAGATAGTTCACGGATAGTTCCCATCCAACTCATCAGCCAGATATCAGAGAATCCCAAAAATATAAGAACATAAGGTCCTATTGGATTTATTTTTCCGTAAGCGACCTTACCTGTTTTAGTAGCAATTGTGTAAAAGATATAGTTAATGAATGTCACTGTCACAAGGCAGAATGCGGCGGTATTTTTAGATACCATCAGTGCTAAAAAAGCCAGGTTATCGGGTAGAACCATGTCTGGGTTCATCCCTGGTTCAGGTAGCATGGTTGCGAAGAATCTTCGTGGTGTAAACCAAATGGTCGCTGCTATAACTATTAAGACAAACCCAAACTTCATAGCCGGGAAAAATCGCTCGGCATTTTCTATTCTCTTCATACTAACCCACATATAAATGTTGCTGGCACTAAACATAGTTCCAACTAAAAGACCTTGGACTAGCATGAACATGGATTCCCTATCTGACATGATGTACATGCCGATAGTGGCATCGTATTGATAGATTTCACGAACAAAGATATAACCCATAGCAGGTAGCGGAATCATTATTGCCACGCCTATAATATTACCTATATATCCTACCCAGTCGTAGTATTCCCGCTCTTCACTTTTGTCTGACCAAAGATACATATATGCTCCAATGATACAAACCATATAACCACCAAAAGTACCATTGCCTACAAGTCGGTGATAATTAAGTGGCATCCATCCCGCATTGGCGATTTTTGCCCACTCACTGATATTTACTATTTCGTCAAGTGGTTTTGGGGGTGTCTGCATAAAAGTTGCAGGCCCATCTAAGGCTACTAAAAGCGATAAACCAAGAACATTTAAAATAACGCCGGTTACAATATGTCGGCCTTTTTTATTGGCTTTATTGAGTGGATCCCAAGA
>CAYYIR010000118.1:0-6568 GCA_964471995.1 uncultured Nitrospina sp.
GATCATTCAATATTTCTATAGGAAATGAGCTATAACCCACAGGGGTTGGTTTCATCAACGTTCCCTGGATTTTATCGATCGTGTCAATTTTGTCCTTACGAATTGCTGTTAAACCAGAAATGATATTATTTAATAGTGTTAAATAAGTTTGTGGAAAACCGCCAAACTCTTCTGCTTTGTTTTTTATATGTTGTGCTAGTCCAATGATCTCGATTAAGGCATCGGCATTGGTGGTAAGTATTTTTTTTCCATATAAGGGATCCTTTACAGTGGTTTTAAGAATATTATCTTCTACCAGCCCATTGGCCAATAAGGCTATCATTTTTTCTGTAAGCTCATCCTGAAGTCGGACGAGGTTTTCCTGCTCCTCGCGGGAATCAAAAATAGTAAAACGGATTGTTTCAGATTGTCCTTTATTTGGACCAGTAATGTTATTGTTGTCTGTGATTTCCAAATAGTATTGAATCTCTTGTCCGGGTTTGAATCGTTCTTGCGAAAGACTCCAGTTATGTCGGCCCTGTGCTTCTTTTTCATCACCTTTGAAACTCTTGATTTTTTTTCTTATTAAATTTCCATCTACCAAGGCAACTAGTTCGATACTTTTAATACCGAAATCATCACTTCCTTCATAGAATACTTGGATTTTATCGGAATCGTAATAGACGGGCTTGGGATTTGAGGGGAGTAACCGGACTTCTGGTGCTTTGTCTTTCTTGAGTTGGATGGGATATTTGTTTGGTAAAAGAAAATGTGTTCCAGAAAGACTTTTTAATTTGAACTGATAGAACCCTTTTTCCCGAACCATAAATGAACCCAAAAAAGACACACCATTTTTAGGCTCCATTAAGAATGAATCTTTGGCATTAATTGTCAGGCTCGCTTCCTGAAATTCCTGATCACTAACTCCTTCTATAATAACTTCAGTTCCAGGTAGAGAACTAACAGAACCATCGGAGGGTTTAATAACCTTAGAGGGTAAATGGGTGTAAGCTGGATAGTTGAACGTTATTCCAAGGTTGCTAATTTGAAAAATGATTTCAGGTTTTGACTCTTTTGCTTCATTGATTTTTTTATTTGCAGATACTTTTAAATTTGCGTTGGCGTACCCCTTGCTCTTCGTCAAAGCCTGTTGCCAAAAATTTGGCAATAATAGAGTCGCAAATATACCCACTGCCAGTGTAGCTAAGAATAAATTCCGCGCGGGTACCGCCTTTCCGTTTTCTATAATCTCTTCTACATTTAGTGTTTTCAGTTGCCTGTTGGTTCGGGCTATGAGTTCGCGAATCATTTCAGATGAAAATACTTTTTCTCGACCGGAATCTTCAACAAATTCTCCTAGTTGTGTCGAGTTAATAAGAGAATTATTTAATTTGGGATACTTTTCCTCAGCGAGTAAAGCCGCCCTTTCTCGGTTAATTTTTTTTAGTGAGTTAGATTTCAGTGCGGAAAATAAATATTTCCCCAAGATTAATAATAGTAGGGTGGGTGCGATATAACTTATATCTGACGGTTGAAGATAGAAAAATAATCCTGTGGCTAGGGTGGTTCCTGTGGCGGCAGTAAGAATTAAATAAGTTCCTAAAATAAAACGCATTCGGTTCCAGTTTTTTTGAATGCGATTTAAAAAGTTGTCTATTTGAAAAAGTTCATTCATAAAAATTTTATAATTAAAAAAAATATTTTTAAATAACGGGAGCTTTTATTACGGATTGGGAGTTTTATCTCCTCCTTTGTTTCTTATGGAATCAAACAATTCTAGTGGAATAGGAATATAAGTGTGTGCTCCGTCACCATTTGAGAGGTCCAATAAAGTCTGAAAAAATCTAAGTTGTAAAGCTGGTGGGTGGGCTCCAATAAGATCTGCTGCGTCACAAGTTTTTTGGGCTGCTTCAAATTCTCCTTGAGCATTAATAACTTTTGCCCGTCGTTCCCGCTCTGCCTCTGCCTGTTTTGCTAAAGCTCTTTGCATTTCTTGAGGAAGATCCACATTTTTTACTTCTACGTTAGCAACTTTCACACCCCAAGGTTCCGTTTGTTCATCAATCACTTTTTGCAAGTGAGCATTAATTTCTTCACGGTTTGATAGAAGATCGTCGAGATTGCTTTGACCTAGTATGCTCCGCAATGTGGTTTGTGCTAGTTGAGACGTTGCATAAAGAAAATCTTCAACCTCAATGATAGCTTTCTGGGAATCCACAACACGAAAATAGATTACTGCATTGACTTTTACAGTCACATTGTCTTTAGTGATGATATCTTGAGGAGGAACATCCATTACAACGGTTCGCAAGCTCACCTTGACCATTGATTGTATTACCGGAAGAACAATAATCAAACCAGGACCTTTGACTTTCCAGAATCTTCCTAACAGGAATACAACACCTCTTTCATATTCCCTCAATACCTTTACCATGCTGAATAACAGCAACCCGAGTAAGACAAAAAAGGTCAAAAGAAAATCCATAACGGTTCCTCCAAAAAGTTAATACGCTTATTTAATGATATCAACTTTTCACTTCCAAGTCCGATTAATAATAACTATCATTTTATTGCCCTGTAAAGGCTTTTGAATTAGAATAATTACTTATTAATCTCTAATATATTGTTAGGTTTTTGATGCGTTTTTTCCTTGTTTTGGTGACATTCCTTCTAATTCCGAATCAGGTTCTGGGTCAGCCAATTGATTTATCCATAGATAGTGATGTGAACGAAAAAGGCCAAGTAGCCTTGGCATTAACGTTGAAAAATAACAGCTCGCAAGCTCTTTTTCATATCCATCCCATGTTTCATTTTCACCACTCAATGTCTATGATGACCACAATTCGTGAACTTCGTCCTGGGCAGACCATTACCCTTGAAAATGATAAACACCCTCCGGTTCTTAGGGTTGGTAATTACCCCATTACCGCAATGGTGAACTATAAAGACCAACCTACAGCAGGTGATACTAAAACGGTTTTGCATACGGACTCTTTTTATTTTAAAGAGCTACTGCAATCGGAAGTGGTGGGTGGTATTGATTCCTCAGGTGGATCAGCAACGTCTGTTTTAAAAATATTTTTAAAGAATCAATCTCATTCTTTAAAAAATATTAGAATGATGTTGTTACTTCCGCCAGGAATGGTTGCGGTAAACTTTAATGGAATTATGGGGTTTACTTTAAGAGGTGACGAGAAAAAAACTTTTGAGGTAACGGTTCAGCGAAACTCCCATTTCGATGAGGATCGTTTTCCCGTTCGCCTGATGGTAGAGTATGGCGAAATGTTAAAACATTATTCCAGAGAGATAAAAGGAGTGATTCAGTTTTCTCCGTCTTGGTATTCAGTTAAATATTTACCACATTTTTCATTTTTGTTATTGATGGGGTTATTAATATTAGGCCTCTACTTTAAATTTTACAATGTACCCGTAAAGAAGAAAGGAAGAACCAATGGCTAGAGCAAGTGCTCGACATATTCTTGTTAAAACAGAAGAAGCTTGTGTGGACTTAAAAAATAAAATTCAAGAAGGTGCTGATTTTGGAGAAATGGCCAAGGAGCATTCTGAATGCCCCTCTGGAAGAGAAGGTGGTGGCCTAGGCGAGTTCGGTCCAGGGCAAATGGTGCCCGAGTTTGATACCGTTGTATTCAATGATGCGGTTGGTGAGGTACATGGGCCAGTTAAAACTCAATTTGGATATCATCTGATTGAAATAACAAGTAGGAGCTAAAAAGTATTTTTATCCAATCAATTAACTAAATAATTGTTTCAGTAATACTAAGGTTGTAAAATTTTAACGCATACTTTTAAAACTATTTACCGAATCTTTACAAATAAAATTTATTTGTATTCGGTTTTATAAATTATCAGCAATATAAGCTCTATAGGGGTTTGAGGAAGGTTTATGGCCACAGCAATTTTTGGGGCAGGATGTTTTTGGGGCGTAGAACTAGCTTTTGGCCGGGTTGAGGGAGTTGCTAAAACTTCGGTAGGTTATACAGGTGGTAGGACTGAAAATCCAACGTATGAGCAAGTTTGCACAGGAAATACTGGACACGCTGAGGTTGTGTGGGTTGAGTTTGACCCCTTAGTAGTAGCCTACGACGAGTTACTTGATGTTTTCTGGGGCTGTCATGATCCTACAACTTTAAATAGACAAGGCCCAGACATTGGCACACAATATCGTTCTGCTGTTTATTATAACGATCCTACTCAGGAAGAGGCGGCAAAACAGTCTAAAGAAAAAAATGCCAAACGATTTCCAAGTCCTATTGTTACGGAAATTACCGCTGCATCTAAATATTATCTTGCTGAAGATTATCATCAGAAATATTTAGAAAAACGGGGTATGGGCAGTTGTCATTAGAAAATTATAATGAGAATAATTTCTCTTTCAAATTACGGTCTGAGGTGGGGGTGCCTGTTTAGCTTTCTTTAACAATCGACAATGTTTTATCATCTTGGAGCATATGGAGGATAGATTTGTGAAAATACAAAAAAGAAAAATATGGCAAATAGGTTTGCCAGGTGTGCTTGCTGGTCTTTTTTTCTTAGCCGCTGGAGCGATGTTGGTTTCTAAGGTTGAAGCATACGAATTGAAAATTCCATTAGGCCTTGATGAAGAGGCTTTCAAGGTTCCTAAAGATAATCCAATGACTAAAGAAAAAGTCGAACTAGGTCGACTGCTTTTTTTCGATAAACGTCTCTCAGCTAACAGTACCATTGCATGCGCAAGTTGTCATATTCCGGCATTGGCCTTTACCGATGGGCAGTCAGTTTCATCGGGCATTCACCATTTGCAAGGAGGTAGAAGTGCCCCAACTGCTATAAATCGCGGTTTCAGCACAGCACAATTCTGGGATGGTCGCGCGGCTACTTTAGAAGATCAATCTATAGGGCCGTTTGCTAATCTTATTGAACATGGATTTGTAAGCCATGATGAGCTGATTGCTAAAATCAACAGTATTCAAGGCTATAAAAAGTTATTTGGTGATATTTATGGAGTTGATAGCTTGACGAAAGAGAATGTAGGAAGAGCCATTGCATCATTTCAAAGAACTTTGATTTCTGGTAATAGTCCTTTTGATCGATTTGACTATGATGGCGACCAAAATGCAATATCAGATGCAGCGAAGAGAGGTAAAAAATTGTTTTTTGGTAAAGCAAGATGCAATCTCTGTCATATGGGAACAAATTTTTCTGATGAAAAATTCCACAATATAGGGATTGGTTGGGATTCTTCTGATACTTTGGATTTAGGACGTTACCGTGTAAGCAAAAATGAAAAAGATATAGGAGCATTTAAAACCCCGACACTTCGGGAGATTACCAAGACCGCTCCATACATGCATGATGGAAGATTTGCAACGCTGGAGCAAGTCGTTGAACACTATAATAAAGGGGCTGTAAAAAACCCCTTTTTAGACAACCAGGTTATTCCTCTTGAGTTGACGGCATCAGAAAAGAAAGACCTAATCGCAATGCTTCGAACTTTAGAAGGCCAAGGTTGGCAGCATGTGAAAGCACCTAGCGAATTTCCAAAATAAAAAATTTAAAAGGTCTGGATTGGTAACCCAGACCTTTTTTTATTCTTCTTTAGCTTTCAATAAAGTGAAAGCCATAGTAAACCAACCAATCATAAAGCAGAGGCCACCCAAGGGAGTTATGGGGCCTAAAAAACGTGGGCCATTAAAAACCAATCCGTAAAGACTACCGCAAAAGAAAAGAATTCCAACACTTATCCAAATGGCAGAACGTTTCAATTTGCGACCCGCATCTCCAGCGATCAGAAAAATGAGAAGACCAATGGCTATCAAACCCAGCGCGTGATAGCCAAGATAGTCTGTGGCGGTGTGAAAAGTGGCGAGTTTTTTTTCTGTTAAACTAGCTTTTAGAGAGTGTGCCCCAAAAGCACTGAGCAGAACACTTAGGCCGGCAAGTACCGCTCCAAAAGAGGCCCAAGCCAAACCTACTTTTGGCGATTTGTTATCCTGAGAATCTGTACTGATGTCTTCCATACAATTTCCTCTGGTGACCAAATTATAGTTTGTAAAATTAAACCTGTTTGATTATAGGTCAAGTTCTCCACTTTGTTCCATTTTGTGTTTTCCATTGGTAGTGGTGGTTCGCCGTTAGCCAACGATGTTGTATCGTCGCGCCCGATATTTCACTCCGAACACTTTACTTGCAATCTGTTCGCATTGTGTTTCATCGACTCCGCGTTGGTGGGTAACAATTGAAGCCTGTACTTCAGGGATATGTTTTTTTGCTTCTTCAATAAACTCTTTTATCTTTTCGTAAATGCCATTTCTAAACATGGGTAAGGGTTGGCAAATCTCATCGTAGGCTTCGGACGAATCAGCATTGAGGCTCACTGAAACTTCATCTATTAGGCCTGATAACTCGGGTAGAATATTGCGTTTGTTGATCACGTTTCCATGGCCGTTGGTATTGAGTCTCACTCGACCACCAGAATCTTTGATTTTTTTAGCGACTTCTTTAATGACATCCAGTCTGAGAGTGGGTTCGCCAAACCCGCAAAAAACAACTTCATCATAATTTTTTGGATCATCGATTGATTCCCAGACTT
>CAYYIR010000119.1:0-6497 GCA_964471995.1 uncultured Nitrospina sp.
AGATATTCCAAGGGAAGCGCCAAATTTGTGCCTTTTCCCTCTGGCTTGAAACTTAAAATGGTGCGAATTATATTCCAGATATGTGCTTTTCCCTTTTTGGGGGGGATATGATGTTCAATTTTATCTGAAAATATAATCAATCCTATTTTGTCATTATTTTTTATTGCTGCAAATGCAATAATCGATGCGACTTCAGCTGCGATTTCATTTTTAAATTTCTGATCTGAACCAAAACTACCGGAAGGACTAACATCCACGAGCAGCATCAAGGTCAGTTCCCGTTCTTCTATAAACTCCTTAATAAAAGGTTGATTCATTCGTGCTGTTACATTCCAATCAATCAGCCTTACATCATCTCCAGGTTGGTATTCACGCACCTCACTAAATTCCATACCACGACCCTTAAAAGCTGAGACATATTCACCCGTCAAGATATCGTTTACCATGTGGTTGGTTTTTAACTGAATTTTTTTTATTTGTTTTAGTAACTCTTGGGAAAGTTGGTATTCATTGACTGGTGATGGTTCTGGGAGTTGAAACCAATTTCGCACGTTTTTTGCTATGATTTGCAGCATAAATAATTAAGGAACTTCAATAGTATCGAATAATATTTTTAATATGTCATCTGCGTTAATATTTTCCGCTTCTGCTTCGTAAGTAAGAATGATTCGATGCCTAAGGATATCCATTCCTATGCTTTTTATATCGTGGGGAACAACATAACCTCGCTTCTGTAAAAATGCGTAAGCTTTTGCTGCTCGATTTAAAAAAATTGAGGCTCGGGGAGAAGCTCCAAATTGGATCATTCCATCATAAGTCGCTAGTTGGTTATTTCCTGGATCGCGCGTGGCAGCGACAAGGTTGATTATATATTCTTGAAGATTATCATCAATATAAATGGAATCAATTACCTTTCGAGCATTTAATATATCTGCGGGTTCCACTACAGATTTCACCTTGTAGGGTTCACTACTTGATGACATCCGCTGCATGATCAATTTTTCTTCTTCCTTAGAAGGGTAATCAATACGAAGTTTGAGCATAAAACGATCGACCTGAGCTTCAGGAAGCGGGTAGGTACCCTCCTGTTCAATGGGGTTCTGGGTGGCTATAACCATAAAGTGATCACCTAAATCAAACGATTTTCCAGCTATGGTTATCTGTCTTTCCTGCATCGCCTCCAATAAAGCACTTTGCACCTTTGCGGGAGCTCGGTTGATTTCATCAGCTAGGATAATATTGGAAAACAAAGGCCCCTTTTTAATATCAAATTCTCCTGTTTTAGGTTGATACACTTGCGTCCCCAAGAGATCGGCTGGTAGTAAATCCGGGGTGAATTGAATCCGTTTGAAATCTGCTTTTACTGATTGAGCCAATGTTTTAACGGAAGTGGTTTTTGCCAGGCCTGGAACACCTTCAAGAAGAATGTGCTCTCCTAGCAATAAACCTAAAATCAGTCTTTCGGTTAAATATTTTTGACCTACCATGACTTGATCAAGTTCTTCGAGCAGAGGGGATATGAAACCACTTGCCTGATTGACATGTTCGGAAATTTCATCGATTTTTTGAACCATACTTATCTAACCAATCTCTTTAAATGGGTTTTTATTGATGAACTGCTTAGAAAAAAATACTGCATGAAAATATAATAGACCGGATAAGAAAAAAAAATAAAAAAATTTTAATCTTCCCTTCCGTTCTGTATCTATCAACCAGCCTTTTGGCATATAAAAGGAATTAAATTCATTTTGGAGGTTAAAAAGTCGATTTTAGCCTTTACAAGAGCTATAACTTTAATAAAATAAGAAGCTTAAACCAATTTACTAGTGCAAGTTGATCATTAGGGAGAGCGTCAATGCTTGATGATGAAGTAAAAGATATAGACAGTATTATTGATCAGGGTTTGAATTCAGAGAATAACGAACTCGATCTGAGGGAAAAAGAGTTAGACGATGATGACCTGGTTCAAATCATGGAATCAGATAAAATCAAGGGAGTTACTGCAGTATTTTTAGAATTTAATGATATTGGCGATAAAGGTCTTATGGCCCTTCTTGAATGCGAACACATGAAGCATGTGACCGCATTGAATCTTTTTAAAAACAAGGTAACAGATGAAGGAGCAATAGCACTTGCAAAGTCTAAAACCATGCTCAACTTATCCGAACTGATTTTGAGTGACAATGAGGTTGGCATTGAGGGGGCTAAAGCCATTTCAAAATCAAATATCTTAGGCAATCTGGTTTCACTTTGGATTGGAGATAAACTCGGCGATGAGGGAGTTAAAGCCATAGCCGCATCAGAAACCTTAACGCGACTAACACAACTTTCTTTATATAGAAATGGAATGGGTGATGAAGGAGCTATTGCAATTGCCCAATCTAAGAATTTGGCAAAACTTGAAGAGTTAAATCTAAATTGGAATTTTGTTGAAGAAGAGGGCATGCAAGCCCTAGCAAATTCCAAAACCTTGCAGAACCTAACACAATTGACTTTAACATATAATCCTATTGGTGTAAGGGGAGCTGAAATTATTGCTGATTCGGAAACCTTCAAAAATGTCACACTGATGGATCTTTATGAAACGGATATTGGCGATCTTGGTGCTAAAGCCTTGGCAAACTCAACAAAATTGCAAAATCTGCAGACCTTGGTTTTGATTCATAATGATATTGGTGAGGGAGTGCAAAATTTATTTAAAGATAATAAAAATTTTCCCAAATTAGAGAATATTTATTTTAATAAGCCTAAACAAACTGAAGATTAATAGAACCGATTTGGAAAGGGGGTTGCCGGTTTGTGCCGGAACCCCCTTCTTTTTTAATACTAGAATAATAAAATATGTTCACGGGTGAAAAACCAGATTTGCTGGATATCATGCCCTTCGGGGAAAAAAGCATCTATGTTGTAGGAAAAGACGGTGTGCCGCAGCATTGGGATGGAGAGGAATGGCTTCCCGTAAGGACTGATAATACTAATCCTTTAATGGGAATCTGGGGTCCTCACGAAAACTGTATCTATGCGGTAGGCATTGGTGGAGTTGTCCTCCTATACGATGGAAAAGAATGGAAGCAGGTGGATACGGGTAGTTACGATTCACTAAACTCTGCGTTTGGTTTCGATGAAAATAATATTTTCCTTTATGGCGTGGGCGGGCGGATGCTTTATTGGAATGGGGAAAAATGGGATTACCGTGAGCCTAATACCATCCATGATCTTTTTGGTATGTGGGGAGAAGATATAGAGAATATCTACACGGTTGGAGGCGAAGGGATTTTTAGATTTTATAATGGTAAAGAATTTCTTAGAAAAGATGAACTCACGGATGAAACCATCTCTTTATTCGGAGTGTGGGGTACACGCACAAATAATGTATATGTCTGTGGTTCACATGGAACCATACTTCATTTTAATGGCGAACAATGGAAAACTATGGAAACGGATACCGAGGAATATCTTCTCAGTATCTGGGGAACCTCAGATGATAATATATTCGTAGTTGGAGATAACTCCAGCATATTGCATTTCAATGGAAAAGCATGGTCTAAAATAAATCCAATTAAGGAAGAGTACTTTACAAAAGTAAAAGGACTGGGAAAAGATTGTGTCTATGTCGCAGGTGAAAATGGTACCGTTCTTAGATACGATGGAACAAATTGGAACGATATGTCCCTTTAAACAATTATTATCTTTGGAGATTGAATGTCCGCATTAACTACCAATCATCTGCTTTCAGTTTTTGGGTTAGATGAAAATAATATTTTTGTCGGCGGGGCCGATGGAACCATGATCCAATATAATGGCGTCGAATGGCTGCCTATGGAAACCGATGGTCGATGGACGTTTAAAGATATCTGGGGCAGTGCACCTGACAACGTTTTCACTGTTGTGACTGATGGTAGAATTCTCCATTATAATGGAAAAACCTGGTCTCCGATGGAAACGGAAAAACTGCCACCTATGACAGGAATTTTTGGTTTGGCTTCCGATGAGATTTATGCTTGCTCCCGACTGGGTAAAATTCTTAGATATGATGGTAGTACCTGGAAGTTTATGCAGACGGGGACCGACACCGATGTGACACGGTTATGGGGTTCCAAAGAGAGCGGTATGATAGCAGTTGGGTATGATGGACTCGTTTTAAAACAGGACGGTGATAAATGGCACCGTATGACTTTTAATTCAAATGCCGAGTTTTACGGCGTTTATGGATTTGCTCCAGACAATATTTATATGGTTGGTTCGGAAGGTGCTATTTTTCATTATAATGGTGCTGACTTTATTGAGATGCCTTCTCAGACAATGGAGTTTTTTCTTGATGTCTGGGGGTCTTCCCCAGAAATGGTTTTTGCCGTTGGGGATGAGGGTATGATTCTTTATCTTGATGGAGATCAATGGACGAGGATTGAATCCAATACCAAGGAATATTTTTCATCAATCTGGGGTAGTTCTGATGAAAATATTTATGCTGTAGGAGATAACGGCCTGATCCAACATTGGAATGGCGAGGATTGGAAACCGGTTGAGTGATAATTATCCTACAAAAATGACCTATGCGTTTTAAAGCAAGGTTCTGCAAACTGCTTGACACCTATTTAGAATCAATGTTAAGGTTCTAACTCATTGATATTATTAGAAATTTTCATTTAGACACCCACCACCCGAGTGGCTGAATAGGCACAGGTTTCCTGTGCTTTTTTTATACCGATTTTATTGTTCTTTTTAAGTGCCTTTAATAATGTTTAAACCATCTTTAGAAGAATTTGAAAAATTATCGAAGACAGGGAATCTTATTCCTGTTTATAAGGAGATTCTTGCTGATTTAGACACTCCTGTTTCAGCTTATATGAAGATTAGTGACGGAGATTATTCATTTCTTTTGGAAAGTGTTGAAGGTGGAGAAAAATGGGCACGCTATTGCTTTTTGGGCTGTGATCCCGCTGTCGTGATAAGTAGCAAAGGCCGCAACATTACCATAGAAGAGAAAGGGGTGCGGAAGGAAAAGAAAATTGAGTCAGGGAATCCTTTATCAGCCATCAAAAATATATTGGCTCGTTATAACCCTGTCCGTGTTCCTGGGCTGCCAAGGTTTTCAGGGGGTGCGGTCGGCTTCATCAGTTATGACATGGTGCGGTATTTTGAAGATCTGCCAGAAAAAACAGAAGATGATCTAAATATTCCAGACTCGCAATTTATAATTACGGATACCATGCTTGTGTTTGACAATGTTTCTCAAACCATCAAAATGGTTTCCAACGCTTATATTGATTCGGAAGATATTGCGGCGGTTTATGAGGAAACTATAAAAAAGATTACCCTCCTAGAAGATAAATTAAAGACACCACTGAAAGTTTCAACACAAAAAAAAGAAGAAACTGCAGCACTTGGAATTAATTCAAATTTTGAAAAAGAAAAGTTTAAAGAGGCTGTTAATAACGTCAAACAATATATTTTAGAAGGCGATGCTATCCAGGTTGTGCTTTCACAACGTTTAGATTTTGCGATTAAAAATAAAGCTTTTGATATTTATAGAGCTTTAAGAACAATTAATCCTTCACCCTATATGTATTTTTTAAAATTTGGTGATATTGAGGTGGTAGGTTCGTCTCCCGAAATATTAGTACGATTAGAAGATGAGAATGTTGAAGTGCGCCCAATAGCGGGAACCAGAAAACGCGGTATAAACGAAGAAGAAGATTTGTCTCTGGAAAAAGATCTATTAACAGACGAAAAAGAACTCGCTGAGCATATTATGTTGGTAGATCTAGGGCGTAACGATTTAGGTCGGGTAGCAAAAGTTAGTACGGTGGAGGTTAATGAAAGTTTTACAGTCGAACGATATTCTCATGTAATGCACATTGTATCCAATGTTCGCGGAATATTAAGGAATGGATTAGACTGCTTTGATGTTCTAGAAGCAACCTTTCCCGCGGGTACAGTTTCTGGTGCTCCAAAAATTCGTGCAATGGAAATCATTGAGGAGATGGAACCTAATCGGCGGGGCCTTTATGCAGGTGCCGTAGGCTATATTGGTTTTTCAGGAAATATGGATACTGCTATTGCGATTCGAACCCTTGTTGTTAAAGATCAAACGGCTTATTTGGGAGTCGGGGCTGGCATCGTTGCCGATTCGGTTCCTGAAAGTGAATATGAAGAGACCATGAACAAGGGCCGAGCATTATTAAAGGCTATTGAGTTGGCTGAGAAAGGCTGGGTCGTATGATTTTGATGATCGATAATTACGATTCGTTTACCTACAATTTAGTTCAATATATGGGTGAACTTGGAGCTGATATCCAAGTGAAGCGCAATGATTGCATAACCATTCCGGATATAGAGTCTCTGAAACCTGAAAAAATTGTTATTTCGCCGGGTCCCTGCACACCTGCAAAGGCGGGAATTTCTGTTGAAGTCATCAAAAGATTTGCTGGTAAAGTGCCTGTACTTGGTGTTTGCTTGGGGCACCAGTCAGTGGGAGCAGCTTTTGGTGGAGAAAT
>CAYYIR010000120.1:0-6496 GCA_964471995.1 uncultured Nitrospina sp.
AGAAATACCTGCAAAGGAAATCAATTTAAAAAAATCACGGCGAACAAATTTAAAAACCGAGTTATTTTTCTCTTTAGCACCTTTGTTACGGTTCTCATGTTTCATAAAATTTATCCCATATTACGCCAACCCCAGAACATCCTGCATATCATAAACACCTTTGGGCTGATTAAGTATCCATTGGGCAGCACGGATAGAACCCCGCGCAAACGTTTGTCTGCTTTGTGCCCTATGAAAAATCTCAAAGTTTTCTCCCATGCCGCCAAATAAAACACGGTGTTCTCCTATTATATCTCCTGCTCTCACGGTATGAATGCCAATTTCCTTGGGCCTACGTTCAGTGAGGCCCTGTCTCCCATAAACTCCTATCTTCTCTAAATCACGCCCTAAGGTATCAGCAACGATTTCAGAGATCCGAACCGCAGTTCCGCTGGGCGCATCTTTTTTAAATTTATGGTGGGCTTCGACAATTTCTACATCATAATCGTCGCCCAAAACACGCGCAGCCTCTGTAACCAATTTAAATAATACATTCACACCAATACTCATATTAGGAGCAACAACTAAACTATTTTTCCTGCCAATCTTAGTAATTTCTTTTTTCTGTTCCGTGGAGAATCCAGTCGTACCTACCACCAATGGCTTACCCCTTTTCGCTGCAGCTTTCAAAGTCAATATACTAGAGTCGGGAGTCGTGAAATCAATTGCAACATCACAAGTTTCGAGTGCAATTTCCGGATCGTCTACAACAGAAATACCTTTAATTCCGGTACCAGCTACTTCACCGATATCCTGCCCGATTATACTGCTGCCTGCGTGTTCTGTTCCACCACCTAGTCGGACACCTTCGGTGTCTTCAATGCACTCTGCAATGGTCTTCCCCATGCGCCCAGCTATTCCTATTACTAAAATTTTTATCAAAACACCTACTCCTGTTAATCAATGCGGTTAAGATTAAATTATTTAGGTTCCTTGTTATTAGACAAGTTTATATTGCTGCAGAACAGACTTCAAAGTAGCTAAATTTTGGTCAGATGGGGCGCAAAGCGGTGCGCGAAACTCATTATCGATGCGGCCCATAATTGCCAATGCAGCTTTGACGGGAATCGGGTTCGTCTCTATAAACATAGCGTCATTGAGTTTCAATAGTTCGTAATGCAAAGACCGGGCAGTGGCCATATCTCCTTCCAACGCTGCTTTACAAAGTTTAGAAAATTTTTCAGGAACCAGATTTGCCGTAACAGAGATCACCCCTTTTCCACCTAATGCCAGAATCGGCCAGGTAAGTGCATCTTCACCGGAAATGACTTCAAAATCGGCACTGCAGGATTGAATGATTTCACTGACCTGTACAAGATTACCAGAGGCCTCTTTTATACCCACAATATTTTCAATCTTAGAAAGCCTAGCCACCGTTTCAGGTAACATATTAATCGATGTTCGGCTTGGAACATTATAAAGAACAATCGGCAGCCTAGTCTCTTTTGCTACGGCAACAAAATGCTGGGACAGCCCTTCCTGTGTCGGCTTGTTATAGTAAGGAGTGATGAGCAAGGCTCCATCGGCTCCTAATTTTTGCGCGCTTAATGTTAATTCGATAGCTTCGTGCGTAGCGTTAGAACCCGTACCCGCAAGCACCGGCACCCTACCCCTACAAGTTTCTATAGCTATGCGAATTACCTCTTCGTGTTCATGATGGCTTAACGTCGCCGATTCGCCCGTGGTTCCACAAGGAACAATACCGTTGGTTCCATTCTCAATATGAAAATCGATGAGCTCTTTCAGAGCTTTCGCATCCACCTTGCCATTTTTAAACGGAGTAACAATTGCTACAAACGAGCCTTCAAACATAATTTATCTTAACCAAAAGGATTATTAATACTCCTTAAGAACGCCTTCAAAAGCAATTCGGGTTAGTCCTTCGAGAAAAACATCCGATTCATTAGAAGGATCAAAGTCTACTTTTAAAATCTCGCCCCCACGTGTTTCAACTTTTACGGGAGGCTTCACTAAATTTTTATACGAAGAAAGCAAAGCCGAAGCTACGGTACCCGTGCCACAGGCTAGAGTTTCGTCTTCCACTCCACGTTCATAGGTGCGAATTTTCAAATCATGCTCGCCCACCTTTTCGACAAAATTCACATTGGTTCCTGAAGGTGCAAACACCTCATGGAACCGAATACCATTACCAACTTCTTTCACATTCACGTTTTCAATATCATCAGAATAAATAATTGCGTGTGGCACACCGGTATTGAGGCTATCGATTTTATATTGCAAGCCATTTAGCTCTGCAACAATATCCTGTTTTAAATTTTCAGGGGAAGTCAGCTTGACCCGCACATTAACACCATCCACTTTTGCTGCAATGATTCCCGCAACGGTTTCAAGGGTTAATTCATTTAAAGTAATTTTTTTTTCCGCGGCATATCTCGCAACACAACGTCCACCATTACCACACATTTCTGCAGATGAACCATCATCGTTATAAAAATCCCATTTGATGTCAGCCTTGTCTGATTTTTCTACAAAAATAACACCATCTGCGCCTACAGACATTTTTCTATCACAGACACGCTTGACGAAATCGACTTTTTTCGAGTCGTCCATAATTGGTTTACGATTGTCGATGATGACAAAATCGTTGCCACTGCCACTCATCTTTGTAAATTGAATTGCCATGATAAAACTTTCGCTTAATTTTTCCTGAAAGTACCTATAAATACTTTAAATATAAGGTTTAGATGCAAAAACACCCTTTAGGGTTCTCAAAGGTCCACCAATTTGAATTCCAATTAGGTAAGCAGGCCAATAATATCATACCCTTTAGTGGGGTGGCAAATTGGTAAAGAAAGGAACATCTAACCATAAATCCCAAATAGACGGAGACTAGTTATGGGTTTTGTTAACCGTTTACACTTTCCAGTTTTTTGCAGTACTGAGCTTTAGAAGTGCTGGAAGAAAAGTTATGGAAGCAATCAAGCAGCAAAACACCCCAAGAGATAAGACAAGTCCCAAACTGTAAACACCGTAGTGATCTGCAACCATCATACTACCAAACCCGATCATAGTAGTGAGAGAACTGAGTATTACAGCCTGCCCAGTACTTTTGCTCAGTACAACCTGGTTTTTATCTTTCTCCTCTCTATAGCGGTGAGTAATATGGATTCCATTCACGACACCGATTCCGAGTATCAACGGTAAAATCACCAAATTCGCCATATTAAGTTTGAGTCCTGTTAGATCCATAATTCCCAATGTCCAAATAGAGCCTGCAAGAACAGGAACTAGGATAAATAAAACTGTACGCAAGTTTCTAAAAACAATAAATACATAAATGACGATTGCCGTCATCGCGTAGATGCCGCCATTGATATAGCCTTCGGTCATCAACCTGGTGGAATTGAACATATGCACAGCACTTCCAGTGACGTTAGAATCGACCGAGCGAAGGTCTTTTAAATATTGCTCGCGTTTTTCAATATTCCATATGTCGACACTAGGAAATACGGTAATAAGAAATTTACCTTGATCGGAGATATAGCGTTCGCGCAAACTTTTTGGAATGCCAGAAATTTCTATCAACCTCGGTTTAGCGTTCAGTTTGAAATCTTCCATTAACTTTCTATAATCGACAAAAAGTTTGTTTGAGAAACTTTCCAAACCTGCTTCGACTAATTCAGGTTCTAGTGTTTCGTTCTTTTTAAAAAATTTATCGATCTCTCTTGCAGCTTGTGCAACTTTATCTTCTTTTCCTTCTCGTCCTTGCAGTTTAAAACGGATGCGTTTTAAAGTTTTTTTGAGGGCTTTGAGTGAAAATGGCTCGTTCTCTTCTTCAACAAAAATCTCACTAAACATGGGCGCCAGATTTTCTTTCACGAATTCGGCATTTTGTATCTGGTTATCAGGAACCATTGTAGCTATGCTTTCTACATTTTCTACAGTCGACAGGTTTTTCAGTTTGGCTTCTTTTTGCTGCACTTCTTCTAACGAATCAGCAAGAAAAGCAGCAGACCATGCTGAACGACCTGCGTTTTCTAAAATACGCATTTCATATTTTACAGCTTCAGTCCCTCTAGCCTGTAAATTCAAGAGATTGTAGTCGAAAAAGTTTTTGCGAAGCGAAAGCGATGCCACCAATACCAGTAAGCTACAAACTACGATGATAAGTTTGTAATGGTGAAAAAATTTGTCTAGTCCACTGATTTTAGAACTGGTAGATTTTTTTGTAGATTTTGATAAATTGGGTTTTCGCCATTTCTCTTCAAGAGTAACCAACGCTGGGAGTAATAATATCATCGCTACCATGCAGAAGAGAATTCCCCATCCGGCTATCCACCCCAATTCAACAATACCAATGAAATCAGTCAGCACCATAGCACCGAAGGCCATTGCAGTGGTGATAGCTCCTGATAAATTTCCTTGTCCAGTTCCTTGCAATGTATTTTGTAACGATGGCAGAATGTCTGTTCCGGATTGGCGCTCTTCTTTATACCGTTCTAGAATATGGATACCAAAATCAATACCTAGCCCGATCAGGATTGTAGTGAACACCACTGATAAAATGTTCAGGTGTCCCACGGTCAAAGATGTAAAACCCAATGACCATGCCAAGGCTACAAGCAGACTTAACACTGCAAGTAGAGGTTTGACTATTCCTCTGAACGCAACAATGAATAACAAAGAGACTCCACTGAGCGCAATCTTTGATGCCAGTTCTACATCTTTTTGTGTGGTGACCATTTCATCAGTGGAAATAACATCTTCACCAGTTAGCCCAACTTCAATTTCTGGAAAATCTTTTTTAACTTCGGCAATTAGGTCGCGTGCAAAATAAACAGAATCTTTATAACCAGTGAAACTTGTTTCATCTTCGTTTGGTACAACCAGAATGAAAAGCAGTTTTTCGTTTTTAGAAACCAGATAGCCTTTATCTCTCAGCGATTCTTCGTTAGAATTAAAAAGTGATTGCCAAGGTGATTGATAATGGTAATTATTTTCCAGAGACCCGTTCATCTCTTCTAGGATTCTTATCAATAACTTTAAATCGTTTTCATCTTTTTTATTTTTTTCTTCATCGTTTTCATCATCACCTAGAAAATCAGTCATTAATGAGTCGACCATGCCGGAACTAATCTCGTTATTGATCTGGTTGATTAGCGGGTTTAGTCCGGGTGAGGCATTGACTCTTTCAATAAAATTCTGATGGTCTTCGAGTATTTTTTTCAGGCTTTTTAAATCTTTGGGGTCGAGGTATAGCAAAAAGCGTGAGCGAAAATAGCTAGTATCAAATTTATAAATTACTTGTGAAAACAGGTTGGGATAGCTTTTCAGTTTTGAAGCCAAGTTTTCAGAAAATTGTGCCATTCGCGTCGTTGTTCCACCTTCCGCAACGATAACCATACCTTCAAGATCTTTAAAATGTTTGCGGTAGTCTTTGTAGAGTTTCACATAGGGTAGATCTTTGGAAACAAGATCACCCCGACCGGTTTTAAAGGTCAGTTTTTGACCAGTGACCCAAATGGAGAATCCAGCTAGAACCAGAGAAATGACAACGACGAGCAGAGAATGTCTGAAGGCTAGATTTTCAATAAAATGAAACAGCCTGTTCAGTGTTGTAGATGAAGATCTGTCAGGATCATTATTACTCATTCAAACTCACTCCCCTAAGAATTAAGAGGGGAAATAATGACACGTCTTACATCTGTCTTCCATGCCAGTGGATAGCATAAACTAGAAGCGCATACCAAGGCTGAAGACATGGGCATTGAGGCCAATATTGGGGAACTCGATTCCGGCATTGGACACGTGGAATAATCGGTAGTTAACAGACCAGGCATTGGTTTGATTGTAGAATTCTAAACCCGCCCCGATATGTAGCAAAAATTCGAATGCAGTTGCAATTTCGCGAGTGGCCAAATCATTCCAGTCGCCGTATGAAAAACCTGCGCCTGCAAGAATATTAGGGGCCCATTTTCTATTTGGACTGAGAAACTTGTATTGAGCCATTAAAGGTGAAAACCCCCACAGCCAGTTACCACCTCGATCCACTGCATTAGCAAAACCAGCTTCTGCATGGTAATACAATGCACCGCGATACCAACTCTCGCCTATTAAGCCAGTAACATTATGCTGCCAGTTTGGAAAGAAATAAAGAAAACCTATGTTTTTACGATCTCTTCCCGGAGGTAGATCAAAGGTATGACCCCACCCCACTTGGGCACCAAAATCTTGCGAACCTTTTTCAAATCGCTTCGAGAAAGTATCAGCATATGCAAAAGATAAATGGGTTGAGAGGGTCAGAAAAAAAGCTGCAACTGCAGCCAACAAAAATCTCATAACTTATTGTATCCTAACAACTAAAACTTGTTAAAAAAACAACTTCGATGGCGAAATTGTATCATAAAACCTTGAATTTTCTAGCCAATAATTGGGTTTGCATGGTTAAGGTTTAGTGTTATAATCGGCCTTTTCTCAAATAAATAAAGGGATTTTT
>CAYYIR010000121.1:0-6462 GCA_964471995.1 uncultured Nitrospina sp.
CAATCATAAATCCGCCAAGAAATAAAAATATAAGATGGTTTGCGTAATTGGGTGCGACTTGTTTGCTCGACATGATACCAAGTAATGGAAACAAAATTAGTGGCATTAACGCTGTTACGGCAAGCGAAGTGCCTTCACCTAACCACCAAATCGCCATCAATACCACCACCCCGAGCATCCGCTGGGTGCTTTCGTTCATTCCTTCAGGCAAAGGCAAGAGCAATATTCCACAGAAAGTAGTAAGGCCGGCAAGCAAAACTACAATTTGTTTTTTGAATGTGGAATCCATTAAAGGATATTAACGTTTTGAGTCTTGGCAAACAAGCATGATAAAGAAAAGCTGAACCTCTCTTACTGACTCATGTTGAAATTCTAAGAAGTATTGACTCAATGGATTATCTAAGAAAGTTCTACGTATTTAAGAAACAGAACGTATTTTTTGCGAAAAGAAAAGTTTAATTCTAGAAAGGCGGGTGTCTGGTTAGTGGGTACTTGAATGCGAACCGGAAAGGATTTGATTGATTTTGAGGGTAGAAATAATATGGGTGTCCATTCCCAATTGTGTGGGGGTATAACCTAAAGCCAACGCAACCAATTGAGGAAGATGTAAAATAGGAATGGACTGGTTTTTCTTTTGCAGCAATTCTATTTCCGGCTGATAAGAATCAAGACTCAGATGACAAAGCGGACACCCAGTAGCAACAACATCGGCGCCATGCTCGATCGCATCTTGCAAAGCATTTCCAGACATACCTAACGAAGCATCCTTGTTCATCATGACAATAGGGAATCCACAACATTTAACTCGGCTAGGGTAATAAACTGGTGTTGCTCCCAAAGCCGCAAAAATATCTTCCATGTCCGTTGGGTTATCTGGGTTTTCAAAATCCGATCTCTCGGAAGGCCGCAAAACATAGCAACCATAAAATGCTGCAACTTTTAGCCCAGTCAAAGGTCGCTTGATTCGGGACTTTAATCTTTCCATACCTTCTTCCGTTGCAAGAATATTGGCAAAATGTTTGATCTTTGTTGTTCCGTTATACTGATGCCCTCCTTCCTCGAGAATATCGTTAACCTTTTCTTTATATTCTTTGCTTTCGTTCAAATGCGCTTCGGTTTTTTTCAAAGTACCTTGACACGTGGAACAAATGGTAACGATATCTAGCCCCTGTTTTTCAGCAATGGAAAATGAACGTGCATTCAAGGCATCTGCCAACAATGGACTTTTTTCTGAAACGACCCCTGCTCCACAGCAAGATGCGCTTTTCATTTCTACAAAATCAAAACCCAAACCTTCTGCAGCTTTGGTGGTAGAAAGCATTAACTCTCGAGTCGCCCCTTTGGCGACACAACCCGTGAAAAGAGCAAACCTCATTGATCCAACTCCTTAAAAATACGTTTGACATCATCAACTTCCTCAATGGAGTGGTGGATGACTGGTGGAACTTTACCTTTAAGCAACATTCTAAGCCCAACCGGAATAAGGCTAAGCAACCCTGGGATATTGAAAAAACCCATCGACTCAACCGGAATTCTATTTTCGTTCAAATTGCCGCTTCTTTTAACAGAATTTGTGAAAGACAGAGCATGTCGAGCTCCATTATTGTTATGCACTCCTTTTTCCAATGCAACAGTCATAATTTCTTTAATACGGTCGAAAGGCCGTGCGGGTTTGGGACAGCGTTCTACACATTCTCCACAATGAGTACAATCCCAAATTCCTCCCGACTCACTCAAATCCTGCACCCGTTGCAAAGTTTTTGAATCACGAGAATCCCCGACAAATCGTTGCGCTTTAGCAAGAGCAGCGGGCCCTAGGAAGTTATCATCCACCTCTAAAGTGTTGCAGTCGGAATAACAAGCACCGCACATGATGCAGGTACTAGAATCATCAATTATTCGGAAACCTTCCTGGGACTGATGCCTTTCTTTTTCTGGTGGTTCGTCTTTTGGCTCAAGATACGGTTTTACTTTATTTATTTTGTCCCAGAACGGTGTGAAGTCGACCACCAAATCTTTCACTGGTTTCATATTGCCGAGAGGTTCCAGAGTAATAGTATCGTTGTCATCCACAAGGTGTTCCGCCTGTCGTTGACAAGCCAGTAAGGCATGACCGTTTGACTTGACTGCACACGAGCCACAGATGGCACTTCGGCACGACATCCTATAAGAAAGGCTGCCATCGAGAGTCCACTTGATCTGGTTCATGCAATCCAGAAGCGTGGCACCATCGGGAATATCCAATTGGAATTCTTCGAAATAAGGCTCGGGCTGTTTTTCCGGATTGAACCGTTTGATTCTGAAAGTTGCCATCAATAAGTTCTCTCAGCAGGTTTATATTTGGTAATCACTACCGGTTTGGTTTTTACGACAAAGCCTTCCGGCGAATCATAAACCAAAGAATGATGCAGAAATTTTTCGTCATTGCGTTTGGGGAAGTCGGTACGAAAATGGCCTCCACGGCTTTCCTGTCGGTATAACGCTGTGAAGGCAATGATTTCTGCCATACTCAGCATATTTCCTAATTCTATAATTTCATATATTTCAGTATTAAATAGCTTGCCTTTATCGGTTACTTTACCTTTTTTGAACCGCTCCTGCAGCTTTTTGAGAGTTTCGATACAGACCTTAAGTCTTTCCTCATCCCGGAAAACACCGCAATGCGACATCATAACTTCTTTCATTTCGTCGCGAATCTGGTTGTAACTTTCGCTACCCTCTCTTTGGAATATATCCTCAAATTTTTTTAAGACCCTAGCTTTTTCCTGTCCTTCATTAACATTACCAAAGTCCTTGCCTCTTGCATATTCAAGGACAGATTTACCCGCACGTTCGCCAAACACCACGGCTTCAAGGAGAGAATTGGTTCCCAGCCGGTTTCCTCCATGAACAGACACACAAGAGCATTCACCGGCGGCGAAAAACCCTTGCATTTTTGTTTGATCCGCATCAATGACAACGTGGCCTTCTTTATCTACAGGAATACCGCCCATAGAATAATGCGCTGTGGGTTGAATGGGTAGAGGATCGGTAACGCAATCGATACCGAGAAAGTCGATTGCCAATTGTCGAATTTGTGGAAGGCGTTCCATGATTCGCGCTTCCCCAAGATGTCGAAGATCGAGGTGAATGCAGTTTTCTCCATTGATCCCGCGTCCTGCATCCATTTCACTTTGTTCGGCACGAGCAACAATATCGCGGGGCGCCAGTTCCATTCTGGAAGGAGCATAAGTTTCCATGAACCGTTCGCCTTTATCATTGAGAAGATAAGCTCCTTCGCCACGCGCGGCCTCAGAAAATAAAATACCCTGTCGGTATAATCCAGAAGGATGAAACTGCACAAATTCTGGATCTTCAAGGGGAATACCAACCTCAAAAGCAGCCATAACGCCATCGGCGGTACTGGCAAAAGCATTGGATGTAATTTTAAATACGCGACCATAACCTCCGGTACAAAAGACCACAGCCTTAGCACGAATAACTTCTACTTCACCTGTTTGAATATTACTTACGATCACACCATTACAACGATTATCATCAACCACCAAAGAATGCATATACCATTCATTATATATTTTTACGGATTTAGAATTTTTCATCAGTTGCTCATGGAGAGCATGCAGAATTGCATGACCGGTTCGATCAGCTGAAAAACAGGCACGGGGTTTGGAATGCCCGCCAAAAGCACGCTGCGCTATTTTTCCTTCCGGGGTGCGACTGAAGACACAACCCATATGTTCAAGTTCATAAATAACTCTGGGAGCTGCTTTGACATACTCCTCAACTGCATCCTGATCATTGAGAAAGTCACCACCCTTTACGGTGTCATACATATGCTCTTCCCAACTATCTGGCTCTGAGTTTCCCAGCGCTGCAGCGATTCCACCCTGAGCTGCTCCAGAATGCGAACGGGAAGGATATACCTTGGTTAAAACCCCTACATCGAGCTCTTTGCACACCTCAAGAGCGCAACGCATTCCAGCCAGGCCAGCACCTACGATCACAACATCATGCTCGATCACAGAAACACCTCAAAACGGGATATGATTTTTTTTTAATCCATGACAGGCTATACACTTTTTATATCCTTAATGGGTTATTGCAATCATAATTTATATCCGTCATCCAAAAAACCTAAAACCACTGTAAAAGTAAAGATAATTTAGTTGAATTTCACCAGGAGAGGTTGTTAATCGGGGTCGTGACCGGATATAAAATTGAGGGTGGATTTAAACATTTCCCTCTATTGAAAGTCAAGCAAAATGAAATTGGGGTTGCAAAACCCGAACAAGCCCATCATAATAAAGCCAGCCAACAAAGATAAGAAGTAAACTATTGAATTTTAAAGCTTCTAATCCCTCCGCTTTAAAACGATAGCAATGGCTCAGTTAGCTGAAAAAACATTTTCCTATCAGACAATAGCAGCTTAGTTTATCTTGGATAATTGTTGTAAAATGGAGTAGTTTTTGGAACTCATTAATTTTGAATCATTACCTCTTCCCGAACCCCTTTTAAAGGGAATCCGAGTTGCTGAATTTAAAACCTGCACCCCAATTCAAAGCAAATCGCTTCCAATTTCTCTTGGCAAAAAAGATGTGGCAGGACAAGCACAAACGGGAACGGGTAAAACCGCCGCTTTTTTGATCACCCTTTTTACTAGGCTTCTAGAGAATAAACCTAAACCAGTACCAAAAAATAAAGAAGGCCCAAGGGCTTTGATTCTTGCTCCAACCAGAGAGTTAGCTCGTCAAATTGAAAAAGACGCTTTGTTACTTGGAAAGTTTTGTGGTTTTAAATCGGCGTGTATTATTGGTGGAGTGGATTACGATAAACAGCGCAACCAAATAAAAGCAGGTGCTGATATTCTTATCGCCACTCCAGGCAGACTGATAGATTTTTACAAACAACGTTTTTTCAGCCTAAAACAAATTGAAGTTCTGGTTGTCGATGAAGCTGACCGCATGTTTGATATGGGTTTCATCGCAGATCTAAGATATCTCTTCCGCAGTTGTTCCCCTTATCATAAACGACAAACTATGTTATTTTCAGCCACTCTTAATTATCGTGTCATGGAACTTTGCTATGAACATATGAATAACCCAGTAAAGGTTGTCATAGAACCTGAAAAAGCAGTCGTCGATGAAATAAAACAATCCCTTTTTCATGTTGGGCAACATGAAAAATTTAACCTTCTACTTGGTTTATTAAAAAAAGAGGAAGGGAAAAAAGTTCTTATATTTTGTAATACCAAAATTGAAGCAGAGCAACTTGAATGGAAGCTAAATCATAATGGATACAGCTCGGGGCAAATTAGTGGTGACTTACATCAAAAAGCTCGCATAAAGGTTCTAGAAGATTTTCAAAGAGGAGCTATCTATATCTTGATTGCTACGGATGTTGCTTCGCGTGGATTGCATGTTGATGACATCACCCACGTAATTAATTACGATCTCCCTCAAGATGCTGAAGACTATGTCCATCGGATCGGTCGCACCGCAAGGGCAGGCAAAAAAGGCACTGCCATCACTCTATGTTGTGAGGACTTCGCTCAACACTTGGAGCGTGTTGAAGTGTATCTAAAAAAGAAAATACCTGTTGTTTGGGCAGATGAGGATTTATATCTCGAGGAAAAAGCAGGCAAGCCCCCTACAAGAAAACGTCGTCGAATTTCGGCAATTAAACAAAAAACTAATTTAGATAATCGTTCTCATAATGGAAAAAGACCTCAACGAAAACGTCACCCATCAAGAGCGCGTTCTAACTGATGACAGCCTCACGCAGAATCAATCAGTTTTAAAAATTCTTTTTCATCGATAATAATCAAACCAAGCTTTTGCGCTTTTTCCAATTTCGAGCCAACATCTTTGCCCACCACTAAATAATCGGTTTTCTTTGAGACAGATGCGGTGACCCTACCTCCAAAAGACTCTATCTTTTCCTTGGCCTCATCCCGAGAAAATTCAGAAAGGGTGCCTGTAAGTACGAATTGCTTTCCTACTAAACTCCCCTCTAATTTTTTGTCTGCACAATGCTCCTCCGCAACCACTCCCAAACTGCAAAGTTTTTCTATATCCTGCATATTGGTTTTCTGGTCGAGAAAACTTTTTAAACTTTCAGCAATGACAGGCCCAATTTCCATCACTGCCTCAAGATTTTCATAAGGTGTTTCTTGAAGTGTTTGGAGAGATTGAAAAGTGTCTGCAAGAATAGAAGCTGCTCTTTGTCCGACATGCCTTACTCCCAAGCCAAATAGCAGTCGAGATAGTCCTGCAGATTTACTTTTTTCAATCGCATCTATCAAGTTTTGTGCAGACTTATCAGCAAGACGCTCCAAACCCGCAACTTCATCTTTTTTTAAAGTATATAAATCGGAAAAGTTTTTAATACGCCCTGATTCTACTAACTGCTCAATCACTGCTGGGCCCATATGGTCAATATCCATTGCCTTACGAGAAGCAAAAT
>CAYYIR010000122.1:0-6283 GCA_964471995.1 uncultured Nitrospina sp.
TTCTAGCTTTTTCTACGTTTAAAATTTTTCCTCGCATGGGTAAAATTGCTTGGTTCTCTCTGTTTCGGCCTTGTTTTGCAGAGCCTCCTGCGGAATCACCCTCAACGATATAAAGCTCTGACAGAGAGGGGTCCTTCTCTGAGCAGTCAGCCAGTTTCCCCGGCAATGAACTTACCTCTAATGCATTTTTTCTCCTTACAAGGTCCTTTGCTTTTTTCGCCGCTTCTCTTGCTTGCGCAGCGCTGATAACCTTGGAAACAATCTGTTTAGCAACAATAGGTTGTTCTTCAAAGAATTGCCCTAGTTTTTCATTAACAATCTGTTCAACTATTCCCTTAACCTCTGTATTACCAAGTTTACCTTTCGTTTGCCCTTCAAACTGAGGATCTGGTATTTTTATGCTTAAAACCATGATTAAGCCTTCTCTTACATCATCGCCCGTCAAAGTCACTCCTGTATTTTTAAGCATATTGTTTTGTACTGCATAACCGTTCACTGTTCTTGTCAATGCTGATCTGAAACCACTTAAATGCGTTCCTCCATCACGAGTATTGACATTGTTAACAAAAGTAAACATTTCTTCATGGTAACTATCGTTGTATTGAATCACTAATTGTAAATCGCAATCATCCTTCTCCCGTTCAATATAAATAGGTTCAGGGTGAAGAACCTTTTTATTTTTTCCTAAATGTTCTATAAACGAAACGATTCCCCCGGCGAATAAAATTTGATAAACTTAACATAAACTTAGTAATTGAATATGTATTTTTAGCCCTTTATTAAGAAAAGCCAGCTCCCTTAGCCGATTAGATAGAATCTCGAAGCGGAAATTTAAATCCTCAAAGATTTCTGAATCAGGTTTAAATCTTATTCTGGTTCCTGATGTATTCATTTCTCCTATCACCTCTATGGGCGAAACGGGTTTACCTTTCACATACTCTTGGAAATGAATTTTTCCCTCCCTTTTAATTTCCAGTTGCAGAGTTTCAGACAAGGCATTCACTACGGACACACCAACTCCATGCAAGCCAGCAGAAACTTTATAAGTATCTTTATCAAACTTTCCTCCAGCATGCAGGACAGTCATAACAACTTCTGCGGCAGACACATCTCTGTCTTGATGCATACCCACAGGTATGCCTCTCCCATCGTCCGATACGGTCACTGTTCCATCAATATGTAGGATAACCTCTATCTCCTTACAAAAACCTGAAATAGCCTCATCCACGCTGTTATCAACTAATTCAAAGATTAGATGATGCAATCCATCAATTCCCGTACCACCAATATACATTGCAGGTCTTTTTCTAACAGCTTCCAAACCTTCAAGAATTTTAATGTTTGAGGAATCGTATGATTTGTTTTTTGAAGATTTCATGACCACCTATTTATTACTTTTAACTAATAAAATAAAAAATCCTATTATTACTTAGTAGTAGTAATAGGGCCTGAGATTATGTGGAAAAACGATCTAAATTCCCAATTTGAAAGGTAGAATAAAAAGAAGAAAATGTTATTAAAAATGCCGCATTTTTAGCAAAGGTGGGAAGAACTTTTACCGTATAAATTATACCTTATTTTGATAGTTTTTTTAACCAGTTTTTCACACGTTTTATACAAGTTATCCATTTTCTATAAGATTTAAGATCTCTTGAATTGAAGATTTTAATTCATTATTTTCTTTGATATTAGCCGATATCTTTTTATGGGAAAAAATAACTGTTGTGTGATCTTTGCCTCCGAACTGCCTTCCTATCTCTGGAAGGGAAGATTTTGTGTGCTCACGACACAAATACATGGCAACTTGACGGGTCGTAGAAATCTCGCGGGTTCGTCTTTTTGATTTGATTTCAGAGACTTTAATATCGTAATACGATGCTACAGTTTTTAGGATATTTTGAACTGTGAAGTTCTTTTTTTTGTCGAATGTAAAATCTTTTAGAACTTCCTTAGTGATTTTTAAGTCTATCTTTCTATGGGTGAAAGACGAATAAGCAATAACCCTAAGCAAAAACCCTTCGAGTTCCCGGATATTGGATTTTATATTACTAGCTATAAATATGGCAACATCTTGTGGAATTTCTTTATTATGTAATTCGGCTTTTTTATATAAAATAGCTACCTTGGTTTCAAGGTCAGGAGTATTAATATCCGCGACCAATCCTGATTCAAAACGAGATTTTATTCTTTCTTCAATATTTTGAATGTCTTTAGGGTATCTGTCACAGGAAATAACAACTTGTTTTTGAGATTCATAAAGAGCATTAAATGTATAAAAAAACTCTTCCTGTGTTCTTTCTTTACCCGCAATAAATTGGATATCGTCTATTAATAAAACATCTAATGGTCTGTATCGTTGTCGAAAGGAAGGCATTTTATCTCTTTTAATGGACTCGATCAGATCGACAGTAAAGCTTTCTGCAGAGATATACCGGGCTCGTGAACCAGGGTTATTTTTCTTTATATTATTTCCAATAGCATGGAGCAAATGTGTTTTTCCTAAACCAACAGCACCATAGATAAATAAAGGGTTGTAAGCCATTGAGGGATTATTAGCGACCGCCAGAGCTGCAGCATGTGCAAACTGGTTGCTAGATCCGACCACAAAATTTGAAAATGTATGTTTTGAGTTTAATGTCTGGAAACAAACATCAAGCCCTAAGTTAGCTTCATTGGGTTTAGACTCTTTAGCGGTAAATAGATTTAATTTATCCCGTTCTTTCTGGGTATTTTTCTCAGATTCTATGCAAAAATCAACAAGGATGGATTCGTCTGCTACTGCCTTTAAAGTGTTTTCAATTAATTCGCGATAATTTTCAATCAAACATTTTCTATAAAACTGATTGGGAACAGCGATTGTTATTAAGCCGTCTTCTAAATTTCGCGGGTAAGTAGCTGAAAACCAAGTTGTATAGCTATCCGGAAGAATGCTTTCCTCAATTTTTTCCAAGCATTTTTTCCAAATAGTTTCTTTAACTTCCATAAAGTTATGAATAAAGAACGTTAATCTGGTGGGATTGATGTGCAATATATAAAATAGGAAATATAAATGCAATACGAAAACGTAAATAAAAAAACCTATTTACAAAACTTATGCATTAACAAAAGGTTTCAGGAAAATTTTTTTAACAGCTTCTCCACTAAAATAAAATTTTTTTATAATTCAGAATTTTTATTTAAAGAAACCTCATTTTTTTAACAGTTTAGCAAATGGTGAAATAACTTAATAAATAAGTTGAATTTAATATTAAAATAGTGAGCTTCTAATTAGTAATCTCTAATTTAAATTATGAAAATAATTGTTTGCATTAAACAGGTACTAGACACAGCAGCAAAAATTGAAATTCAGGATGAAAAAATCGTATCCCCCGGGAGCCCTTTGATTATGAACCCGTATGATGAGTTTGCCGTCGAAGAAGCACTTCGTATTAAAAGTGTTCTACCCGAATCAGAAATAACGGTTTTTTCAATGGGGCCCGACAGAGTTAAGGAAACGCTTAAGAGGGCGCTGGCCATGGGAGTAGATCGTGCGATTCATATTTTAGAATCCTCATATGAAAAGTTTGATCATTTGCAAGTTGCGAAAACTCTTTCCAGTGCAATTGCAAGAGAACCTTTTGATTTAGTTCTTTGTGGTCGTCAAGCGGTCGATCTTGATATGGCCCAGATCGGGCCTGCTTTAGCAGTATACCTAGAGATACCATTTATAACCGTTGTAACTAAAATTCAATTTGACGAAGATTTCAAACAAGCGAATATCACACGACAGGTTGAAGGTGGGCGTGAGATTAGAAAGAGCATGTCCTTGCCTTTTTTAGCAACTTGCCAGAAGGGTTTGAATGAGCCTCGTCTTCCCTCCCTCAAAGGAATCATGGCGGCGAAGAAAAAAGAGATTCAAAACATTACAGTTTCCGGTTTGAATATGGACCTAAATATTCTTGATCCTCAGCAAAATAAACTGCAGACATTAAAACTTTCCTTGCCTCCTGAAAGAAAAAAAGGAATAATTCTAAAAGGATCGGATGAAGAAATTGCTAAACAATTGGTTACAATAATCCGTGAAGAAGAAAAAATAATTTAATGTAAAAAGGCTTTTCCAAAATGAATGAAATCCCAACATCTGATAGATCTGGCGAACAAAACTTTTTTCAGAAAAATAAAGAAAAGTTTGGTTTAGGTGCTCTAGCGGTTTATGTCCTTCTTTTAGGATTAGGAACCATAGGAGAAATATGGGAAATTGAATGGATTTTAGATTTGCCTTTGTTCAGACCTCCCGGCAAGTACTGACCTATAAATACGCCAAAATAGGCAACGCCTGAATTTGCTTTAAAAGTCTTATTTACCTTTTCCTCACCTTTCTTTCCTGGTTGTGGTTTGTCTTTGCCTGGGTTATCCTTCCCCTTTTTACATTTGGTCTAATTTTGAGCAAGGTTAATGGAAAATAAATTTACTGTCGCAGTGGTCGTGGAACATGATCAAAACGGGATAAAACCAGTTACTAATGAAATTCTACACGCTGCTAGTAATCTGGGCGGGTCCGTAATAGCCTACTATTTTTCTGAAACTCATAAAGAGGATGGACAAGCACTCATTGATAACGGTGCAGACGAAGTTCGATTTTGCATGCACTCTGATTTCAATCACTATGTTCACGAAACTTATTCAGCTGGTTTGTTAAGCGAGATTGAAAAAACAGAACCAGATATGGTTTTGTTATCATCCTCGAATAATGGTAAGGAGTTATCTGCTGAGATGGCTACACGACTGGGAGTAGCATTGGTCACCGATTGTATTGACCTTCAAATTTCTGATGAAGGCAAGGTAATTGCCAAAAGGCCAATATTTTCCGGAAAAGCATTTTCATTATGCGAATTAAAGGGCCCTAAGCCCTACTTAATAACGTTAAGACCAAATGTATTCAGAGGTAAGGCCGCTGATATCATTAGGAGCGGGGTTATTAATAAGCAAGAATTTGTTTTTCCAGAGTTCTCAAAGATGGTTGGTAGTCTGATTAGAGAGGTCGGGCTTGAACTAGATATTACCGAAGCCCGGATTATTGTTTCCGGCGGATTGGGGATGCAGGATCCAGCAAACTTTAAACTTCTTGATGAGTTGGCCGGCGTTTTAGGAGCTGCGGTGGCGGCCTCCCGACCTGTAGTTGATAATGGCTGGAAGGAGTATGCGCATCAAGTGGGGCAGACCGGAAGAACCGTTTCACCCGATTTATACATAGCCTGTGGTATTTCAGGTGCAGTTCAGCATTTGGCCGGCATGTCATCATCACGTTGTATTGTAGCCATTAACTCGGATCCTCATGCACCTATATTTTCTGTTGCCGATTACGGTATTGTTGGGGATGTGCTTAAAATTGTTCCTTTGCTTACGCAGGAATTTAAAAATATTCTAGGCCACTGAGCTTGCATAACGGCCTTCCATGTTAACAAGTGTATGAATATCTTTGAGATACTGGAAGACGCACGATTGGGTCTTTCCCCCGAATCAACCCTCGAGCAAATTAAACTTCAACTTTCTTCCTACCTGCATCTTCTGGTTAAGTGGAATAAAAAAATTAACCTTACTTCTGAAAAAACAGCGCAAGAAATTTTACAACGTCATGTTTTTGATTCTTTGCATTACTGCAGAACTGTATTTCCTAATGATCGAATCATTGACATAGGGAGCGGCGCAGGTTTTCCTGGAATACCCCTAAAGATAATATATCCCAATCTAAACGCAATACTGGTGGAAAGCCAAAGGAAACGATGTAGTTTTCTTAATACAGTTATCCAAGAGCTTGACCTTGGAAAAACCATTGTTGTCAATGCAAGAGCAGAGCAAATTTTACCAGCCCCTTTGGTTGATGTGGTTGTTTTAAGGGCAGTTTCAGATATCAACAGCTGCCTTGAATTGGCAGCAGGATTTTTGGGAAGGGGCGGTAAAGTTGTATTGAAAAAAGACCCTGATGAAAAAACTCATCAAACCCCTAAAGGGTTTTCACTTGCACAGGAGAGAGTTGTGCTGGGATACAATGATAAGCAATCTAATTTATTAGTTTTTAAAAAATGTTTCACGTGAAACAACTTTGGTTAGGACTTAAAGATATTTTGACTGTTTCACGTGAAACAATTTATCTTGCTTGATAAGATAATAGTTAGCTAAAAAGTTAAATTTATGCTAATTTTAAATAGCATATTTCGAGCTTTAGGGATTTATGGGCAAAATAATTAGTATTGCAAATCAAAAAGGCGGGGTTGGAAAAACAACCACTGCCATAAACCTAGCA
>CAYYIR010000123.1:0-6240 GCA_964471995.1 uncultured Nitrospina sp.
TGTACTGGTCCTTAGTTTGTTAGGAGTAATTTGGTATCTGCTACCTCCAGCAGCATTAGGTGCTCAGGTCTATTGGTGTCTTCAGTTCACCCGTAGTGCTCGTCGTTGGCATGTCTGAAAAAGATTTTATTAAGTTATGAATAAAATTAAAACTTTTTATCTGATTATTGGAGTTGCCCTGCTGTTTTATGTTTTTTCAGAGACCGACCTCAAATTACTATGGTCAAATCTTGTTGTAACCGGTTACGGAATATTTTTTGTTTTAGCTATTTATGGGGTTGCTTTTTGGGTTGATACGATAGCTTGGCAGTTTACTTTGCCTAGCTCACAGTTTAGTTGGATTTACAATCTTTGGAAAGTGAGGATGGTAGGAGCTGCATTCGGAAAGATGTTGCCCTTTAGTGCTTTTGGCGGTGCCCCTATAAAAGGTTACCTTCTAAAAAAGCATTATGGTATTGGATACAGGGAGGGAGCTGCCTCGATTATCCTTGTTGAGTCGACTCATATGCTTTCCATGGTTTTTTTTATGGCATCAGGTGTCTGTCTCATTTCTTTTTCCTCAGGTTTTCCAAATAGTTATTATGCTTTTTCAAAAATAAGTTTAGGTGTGCTTTCTGTTGGAATCTTGGGGTTTTATTTAATACAAAGATATAGACTAACTTCTTTCGTGGGGAGGTGGGTTAGTAAAAGGCCTATGGGGAGTAAATTAGAAAAATTTATCTACCATCTCCAGGAATTTGATGAACGACTGGTACAGTTTTATACACAAAAACGTCCTTTATTTTTTGGAGCAATGGGATTGAACCTATTGAACTGGTACCTTGGTGCTTTAGAGATATATATTATTTTATATTTTTTGGGGCACCCAATATCTATAGCGGAATCCATCATCCTGGAAACTTTTGTAGAGATTGTACGAGCCGGAACATTTTTTATTCCTGGGACACTTGGCAGTCAGGAAGCAGCTTTTTTATTGGCTACGGGTGCTATTACTGGAGATCCTGCTTTAGGTGTGGCGACTGCATTGATCCGACGGGTTCGAGAAATCGTATGGCTAATCCTTGGTTTTTCTCTGGGATGGAAATACTCTAAGAGTCCATCAGAACTAGTCCGGGACGCACAACAAGAAATGAAAAATGAAGCTGTTTAAATACAAAAACAAAGAGTTGAAGAGAGTTTTTCCGTATGTGAAAATGAGAACCAATTAAGCCAACCTTATTCTTATAAATAAAACAGTATTTATGAAATGTCTTATCATTGCAGCCGGGAAAGGCAGCAGATTGCGGTCCCTTACTGAAATAAAACCGTTGATTTCCCTTAAAAGTAAGTCCCTAATTGAAAGAGTGATTGGTTCTGCCATGGAAGCCGGAGCTGATGATTTTTATGTTGTTGTTGGTTACAAGAGTTCCTCTGTACGTTCGCATTTAGAAGAATTGAGTCAATTAAAAAAAGTTTCCATAACAGTTATTGAAAATGAGGAATGGGAACGGGCCAATGGTATTTCGGTTCTAAAGGCGAAGCCTTATTTAAATGGACCTTTTTTACTTATGATGGGGGACCATATTTTTGATGCAGAAATTGTGCGCCTTTTGGTTTCTAAATCTCTTGATAATGATGGGGTCTTATTAGCTGTGGACGAAGACTTGGGAAATTCTTTTGTCGATATGGAAGACGTCACACGGGTTTTGGTTCAAGAAAATCGGATACAAAAAATTGGTAAAGGAATAAAAAATTATAATTGTTTTGATACCGGAATTTTTCTATGTGGATCAGAGTTATTTACAGCCATTGAGCATTCTTCAATAAATGGGGACGACTCTCTTTCAGGTGGGATACGTTTTTTAGCCAAACAAGGCCAGGCTAAGACGATTTCAATTAATGGACTTTTCTGGTGCGATATCGATGATCCCAAAAACTTCAAACAAGCCCAAGATTACTTGTCTAACCTCACAGAAAACTGAATTTATTCCTAGGTTGTTTTCAATTTGATTATTCTAGAATACAACAAGTAAACCGCAAATATATTTGATCCTACGGCTGCGATCATAATAAAAATTTCCAGTTGATCCATTAAGGAAACCAGTAAAAGAAAATGGATAAAATCTCTATTGGCGAATTTTTCTGCTAGTTCAGGTTCGCTAATATGGAACAATTGTTTTCCTGGTGATCGCTTTTCAAGAAGCACTGGGCTGAGTAAGAAGAAAGACAGTAAGCTACCGAGTCCAGCCAAGCTACCGAGGTATAAAAAAATGACTTGGCCTGTTTTAAGATAAATTCCACAACCGATTGCGGTGAATACCAGGAAATGAATGATATTGTCGCAATATATATCCAATTTTTTCCCTATATCTGTTTCCATAAACTTTAAACGTGCTATTTCTCCATCTACTCCATCTATCCAAGTTGAAATAACTAAAAGCATTGCCGCAATCACGCAATTTTCATAACCCGCCTGCGAAAAAAGGAATGCAGATATCAATCCAACAAAGAAGCTAATTAGAGTTATTTGATTTGGAGTAAAAGGTGTATTCACGAGCATACGGGTTAAAAAACGTGATACCGGTCTGGAAAGAATTCGAGTAATGGGACTGTCGTGACTGAGGCCCGATTTCTTTAGCTGTGCTTCGTGCAAAATTTTAAAATCTTCTGGTTTTTTTATTTGAAGTTTATGGGAGCCAGGTACGTATAAAGGAAAAGCGGATGTTGCTTCAGGTTTTAGATTGATGGGTTCGCTTTCTGTTTTTAAAAGAAGATTTTTTAAATTGTCAGGATTAATGGGAAACATTGTTTCATTTATATTGTTTGGCTCTGAATGAATAAGCGAAAATAATTCTTTCTTGTCATAAAGAAATGCACCGTTGAAGATATAAACGGGATGGGGGTTGTTTTGAACCCATTCTTTAAATTTCAGAATATTAGGTATCCAAACTATTTTTTTCGATAGTCGGGTATCCGTTAAAATTTTATCTAAAGACTTTTGTAAATCGTCATTAGGGTCTTCATAAAATACGGCCAGCGTTTTTATACCGACCCTTTGCAAAGTTAAAAGGTTTCTAAGTACAAAAGGCACTCCTGCGATTTTAGATAAATACCAATTCGAAGGACTTTCTCCTTGTTCCGGCTTTTTTAACAAAATAATTCCACTTAGCTTTTGGTCAAGCAGGGAAGAATCAGGTTGTGGATGACCTTGTTTCATATAAGTTTGAAATTATTGATTTTTTTGTTTAGGTTTGGCTGGTTTGGATAACGTTATGTTGAGTTAATGCGATTTAAATTGCAAAACTTTTATTCTATGTATTTAATTTATAGCATTGTAATGTATATTAGGGTCGTCCGATTAATATTTGCCAAAATTTCTACGGGGCATTTTAGCAAATTATTTTTTAATGAGAATATCTCGAAGATTAAAGGCAGCTAAATTATGAATGAAAATATAGAAAAATATGATGGCTTGGCTCGAAATATTGAACCCCCAAAAGGCAAACTGGGTGTTTTGCTACCTGGTATGGGTGCTGTTAGCTCCACCCTGATTGCTGGAGTTCAATTAGTCAATGCGGGATACAGTCAACCCATTGGTTCAGTAACACAAATGTCTCGTATTCGTTTAGGCAAAAGAGATAATCCACAATACCCCTATATTAAAGATTTTGTTCCGCTTTCCCCATTAAAGGATCTAGTGTTTGGAGGCTGGGATATTTATGACGATAATTGTTATCAGGCTGCCTTAGCCTGCGGTGTGATAGACAAAAAGGAATTGGAGCCCATACGCAAGCAACTCGAAGAAATAAAACCCTGGCCAGCTGTTTTTGATCCTGCTTTTGTAAAAAACCTTTCCGGACCTAATGTAAAAAAAGCTTCAAATAAAATGGAATTGGCGGAAATGCTCATGCAGGATATGGAAAATTTTAAAAAGCAACATGGTATAGATAGACTGGTAATGTGTTGGTGTGGTTCAACAGAAGTTTATCAGGAAGATATGGATCATGAGGCTTTTAAGACGATAGATGGATTTGAAAAAGCCTTAAAAAATAATCTGGCAATAATTCCACCTTCTATGATCTATGCTTATGCAGGAATAAAAATGGGAGTTCCTTTTGCTAATGGTTCCCCAAGTCTTACTGTCGATACTCCAGCTATGGTGGAACTGGCTTTAAAACATAATGTTGCGATTGCAGGAAAAGATTTTAAAACCGGTCAAACTTTAATGAAAACCATTATCGCACCTGGACTAAAAGCAAGAATGCTGGGCTTGGAAGGTTGGTTTTCTAGCAATATTTTGGGTAATCGCGATGGGGAGGTATTAGATGACCCAGATTCTTTTCGTTCTAAGGAGGTGAGTAAGGGGTCTGTCCTTGACAGCATCTTTCAGGATGATCTCTATCCGGAACTTTATGGAGATTATTATCATAAAATTCGTATCGAGTATTATCCGCCTAGAGGAGATGCGAAAGAAGGCTGGGATAACATCGACATTCAAGGTTGGTTAGGGCAAAAAATGCAATTGAAAGTAAATTTTCTCTGTCGTGACTCCATTCTTGCTGCGCCGGTTGTATTGGATTTGGTCTTGTTCTTGGATATGGCCAGCCGTGCAGGGATGCGTGGTATTCAGGAATGGCTTTCATTTTATTTTAAGTCACCTCAATGTCGACCCGATTTAAAACCAGTAAACTCACTATTTGACCAAGATGAAAAAATGAGAAATACCCTAAGAATTTTAATGGGAGAAAAGGTGATTGACCATTCGGGTCTAGATTATTACGAACCTAAGGGTTGACTTTGGCTAGGATCCGTTCAAATAGCAACCGATTACAATTGAATTACCTTGTTGGGATGGAGATTGAGCCAGTACTGTAAGTACTGGCTCTTATTATTTTCCAGCTTCTTGAACTAACGGTTTTACTTTTCTACCTTTTTTATTATAGAAAGAGGGAGAGTTAATTTGTTTTTCCGTTCTTTTGTTCAAGGTTTTAACCGAAATCACTTTTTTGAGATTTCCTGAAGAATCAAAAACCTTCACTTCATGCATTGCATTTCCTTCCTAGCGTAAAACGTTAATACAATTTCACGTTTAAACTATCTGATGAAAGTTGAACTTTCCCAGCATAATTACTTGGGGACTACTTTAGAAGCTTGGGGTCCTTTTTGGCCCATTGTTTTTTCAAATTCTACTGCTTGACCTTCATGGAGGGTTTTGAAGCCTTCCGTTTGAATTTCTGAAAAATGTACGAAGCAGTCTTCTCCATCGTCTGATTCAATAAAACCATAACCTTTACTTTCATTGAACCACTTTACTTTACCTTGAGCCATTTTAAATTTACTCCCAAAAATTTGCGGGCCGACTTTGCATCCAACAACTAAACATAGCCCCCCATTGAATTAGTTAAGACCTATTTGGAAAAACCAAGGCAAAAAAAAACCATCCACGTAATTCAGGACGGTTATTAATTTTCAATCAAAATTGCCTTGCCCATGCCACTGATGATGTTCCCAATCATTCAGGAAATTTATCCCAATTGTCTTAGTTAAGAAACGAAGATTATAACATACCAGGCTTGAAAACCCAAGCTAATAACAGATTTATAATGTAAAAACGTCTGATATCTATGGAAAAACCCAAAACAATTACCAGCAATTTCTATTCAATCCCAGCGTTATCAATAATCTAGTGGTATTGGCAAAGGTATCTTTTTTAATTAAAGTTTGTCCTGTCGATGAACCGGGCGATACATGAGGAGCTGGAATAGTTGTATGTAAAATGAAATGTCAGTGGGTACAAGGAAGTTTAGGTAAGAAACGTTCCCAAGACCTCCTAAATTACCTACAAATAGTTTTAACTTTAAAGTTTTTTAGATCAACGATTTCCCCGCGGTCCTCCTCGTTGTCCTCCTCTTGCTCCTACTCTACCTTTAGGTCCTCCTCCTCGTTGTCCTCCTCTTGCTCCTACTCTACCTTTAGGTCCTCCTCTTTTTCCTTGTCTGTTATTACGCTGGCGCATTTTCTGACCTTGGCGTCCTGCGCCCCCTCGTTGCATCTTTTGGCGTGCCTTATTTCGCTTAGTATTTCTAATCTTCCTGTTTTTGCTAAATTTAGATCCGCGATTAGGACGCTTTGAATCGGGTGCGATTTCACCCGTCCCTTGATCTGATTGTACCTCGCTAACCCCTGAACCTCCGCCTGCCTCTGTAGGAGGTTTATCACCATTCTGGCCCATGGGCATTCCTTGGCGTCCCGCGCCCCGTC
>CAYYIR010000124.1:0-6231 GCA_964471995.1 uncultured Nitrospina sp.
CAACTCTTACTAATGAAATGAAAAATTGGGATGGCACAGTAGAAAGGGAATTGAACACCTTCATCGCTAAAATTGGTGGCGGGTTCTAGCGCACCAAATTATTTGTGTTCTAAATTATTACCTCTTCTTAGATTTTTTCTGCTGTCTCCCGCCCTAATTGACATAACGTTTAATCACCTGCTGAACCGATGACAGATAGGAACTACCAAAAAGGTTGAGGTGATTTAATAGATGATATAGGTTATATAAATCTTTTCTTTCTTGGTATCCAGGGTTTATGGGAAATGCTTCCTGATAAGCATCGTAAAAACGTTGTGGTAATTTTCCAAACAGTTCTGTCATAGCCAGATCGGCTTCACGTAATCCATAATAGACAGCCGGATCAAAAATACAAGGTTTCCCCTCAGAATCAGGAAAGTAATTTCCAGACCACAGATCACCATGCATCAGGGCAGGGGATTCTCCGGTTAAGTTTAAAAAGCTTGCTAGGTTTTCGCAAAGTGATTCTATTTTTTTGTCTGTGGTGGTAGGCAATAATCCCTTTTGGCGTGCGAGTTTTCTTTGAAAATCGATTCGATGGTCTCGGAAAAAAACGATTCCATCTTTTTCCATTTGATTTTTCTGTGGCGTGCTGCCAATAAAATTATTATGGTCTAGCCCAAAACTTTCTTGGCTCACACGGTGAAGCTCTGCCAGAGATTGAGCAAAGCGCTCTGCAAATTTTTTATCTTCCGAAGAATTTTCTATATGCTCCAGTAAAAGAAAAGTTGGGGTAGAACCCGATTGAATGGCTATGGGTTTAGGGATCCTCGGGCCTTTATTAGCCTGGCTAAGTAGCCGTAAACCTTTCGCTTCGGCCAAAAAAAAATCGGTGGGAGGATTCGAGTTTTGTTTCATGAAAACTCGAACCCCATTGGTCAAAACTAAAACTTGAGTTTGATTGATACTTCCGCCATGGGTTGCGAAAGAGGATTCTATTTTCGCTCCGTATAGAGGTTCTAGCAAACTGTCTAATTCATCTTTCACAGTTAGAGTTTTGTTTTCAAGTACTCCAGAATTTTAGGGCAAGTTCTTGCAACCATTTCGTAAACGAGCTCAAACCCTTGATCGCCCCCATAATAAGGGTCGGGAACCTCCATATTTCCATTATTTTTTGGATCAAAAGATCGAAATAAAAATAGCTTATCCTGGTTTTCAGAAGTTGGTTTTAATGCTTTTAGGGTACTGAAATTACTATGATCCATAGCCAGTACTAAATCCAATTTTTGGTAATCGGTTGCTTGAAAATGCCGGGCCCGACTATCAAGTGAGACACCATGCTTTTGTGCAGTATCTTGCATGCGATCATCAGGTGGTTCCCCAACATGCCAAGCACTGACACCGGCAGAACTGATAAGAATTGTTTTTTCAAGCCCTTCTTGTTTTACAAGGGATTCCATTACTCCTTGGGCAAGTGGGGAACGGCAAATATTTCCATGACATACGAAACATACATTTACTGTTCTGTTCATTTATTGATTTACAAGAAAATTGGGTTTAATATATGCGAGCATTTATATCATATTAATGAAATTTTCCTTCTTCTTTCTAGGAATTTTTCTTTTTTAGGGGTACCAAAGTTTGATTCCACGTTACACACTTCCTGAAATGGCCTCCATCTGGGAGCCAAAAAACAAATTTAAAATCTGGCTAAAAATTGAAGTTCTCGCCTGTGAAGCCTTAGCAAAACGCGGTGAGATACCTAAATCGGCATTGAAAGATATTCAGAAAAAATCTGACTTCAAAGTGGAACGCATAGATGAAATCGAAAGAGAGGTCAAGCACGATGTAATCGCGTTTCTCACTTGTGTAGCTGAGTATGTTGGTGACTCCGCTCGCTATATGCACCTTGGAATGACTTCTTCGGATGTTTTGGATACGGCATTGGCCGTACAGTTGAAGCAGGCATCTAATCTTATTTTAAAAGAGTTAAAGGCTTTCCAGGTGGTTCTAAAAAATCAAGCCTTAAAGCATAAGATGACTCCCGTTATGGGAAGGTCGCATGGCATACACGCAGAGCCTCTTACTTTTGGACTAAAGGTTGCAAACTGGTATGAAGAGGTGGGCCGCAATATAGAAAGGGTAAAACGTGCCCGGCAGAATATTTCTTATGGTCAGGTTTCAGGTGCGGTGGGAACATTCGCCTGTATACATCCAGAAGTTGAAGAGTATGTTTGTTCTAAGTTGGGATTGAAACCAGCACCGGTTTCAACCCAGATTATTCAACGTGATCGACATGCAGAATTTTTTACCACTTTAGCGATTGTTGCTGGAACCATCGATAAAATTGCCACAGAAATTCGACACTTACAGAGAACAGAAGTTCTCGAAGTGGAAGAATTTTTTTCGAGTGGCCAAAAAGGGTCTTCTGCTATGCCACATAAAAGAAATCCGGTGGTTTCCGAACAAATGTGTGGTCTGGCACGCATGGTAAGGTCGAATGCGTTTGCGGCATTAGAAAATATGTCTCTCTGGCACGAGAGAGACATCAGTCACTCTTCTGTGGAAAGGGTAATTGGGCCTGATAGCACGATTCTTATTCATTATATGTTAAGAAAAATGACTAAAATGATGGAGCATTTAATTGTGTATCCGGAAAATATGATGCGTAATCTTGAGAAAACCGAAGGTTTGATTTTTTCTCAAAGTGTTTTGTTGGCCTTGGTTGAAAAAGGAATTTCTCGGGAGGCGGCCTACAGTCTAGTTCAAAAAAATGCGATGCAGTCTTGGACTAAAGGCAAGGATTTCTTAACTCTCTTGAAAAAAGATAAAAAAGTCAGCTCATTGTTGACAAAAAAAGAAATTGAGAAGATATTTAATTTGAAAGCTCAATTTAAAAATGTGGACATAATTTTTAAACGGATATTTAAACAATAAAGAGATCATTATGGAAAAATTAGAAAAACTTTACGAAGGTAAGGCCAAAATTTTACACAAAACCTCTGACCCAGATTTGTTGATTCAGTATTTTAAAGATGATGCATCCGCGTTTGACGGGAAAAAAAAAGGAACGATCGTCGACAAAGGTGTGATGAATAACCATATGTCCAGTCGCATATTTGAGTACTTAGAAGAAAATGGAGTGAAAACTCATTTTGTAAAAACCCTGAATGATCGAGAAATGCTGGTAAAAAATCTGGATATTATACCTGTAGAAGTGGTTCTTAGAAACGTTGCCGCAGGAAGCTTGTGTAAACGTTTGGGAATTGAAGAAGGTCGGGTTTTTGAGGAGCAACCTATTCTAGAATTCTTTTATAAGAGTGATCCTTTAGGAGATCCAATGATAAACGAATGCCATGTCGATATTTTTGGTTGGGCCACTAAAGAGGAGGTAGAGATTTTGAAGTCGGAAGGACTCAAAATAAATAAGCTGATGGTGGAGTTTTTTAGGGAGAGGCAAATAAGGCTTGTTGATTTCAAGTTAGAGTTTGGTCGACATAAGGGGGAGGTGTTCTTGGGCGATGAAATAAGCCCGGATGGGTGCAGGTTATGGGATTCGGAAACCAACGAAAAAATGGACAAGGACAGATTTCGCTTTAATTTGGGAAGTGTTGAAGAAAAATATCAGAAGGTCTACGACCTAATTTGTACACCCTAGCGCGGCAGGCCATACTAGCAAATCTATGTTCAAGGCTTACGATCCGTTTGGTTTTTTAGAGGGCCGGCCCATTTCTTTCGCCGGGTATGACCTGGCTAGATACCCTGGCACTCCATTTTTTCTAGAGGTTGAGCTTGGCATTCGATGGATTCTGTCATGCCGTCTGCCACGGCTGCACATGCGGTGCTTATTCCCGTCATAATGGTGTCTTGTTTTTCCATTCCCTTAACTTTTTGGCAGACAATCTGATCTTTGTATTTGATGCAAACTTCACATTGGAATTTATTACCTGTCCATAAAAGATCAATTGAAACGCTTGCCACCAACAGCAAGAACGCAATAGTTATAAGTGCGCCTTTATTCATAGTGGGTTTATATAGCGGTAGACTCAGGCACGATAGCTTCCTGCCCAAGAAAATAATTTTCTCTATAAAAGATTAACTCTTGTAAAGATTCTCGAATGTCAATCATGGCAACATGTTCCTGACTTTTTTTCGGGAATTTGGGCCCAGTGGGATACCAGCGAGTAACTAGTTCTTTTATAGAAGTTACATCGATGCTTCGGTAATGAAAATAATCATGCATTTCAGGCATATATTTGTGAAGGAATTTGCGATCTTGATGTATGGAGTTGCCACATAAGGGGGAGATCCCTTTTGGGCAATATTTTTTAATAAAGTCCAAGGTTCTTTTCTCTGCTTCTACTTCATTAATCAAAGATTCTTTAACACGCTTTACAAGGCCTGAGGCATTATGGTGCTTGGTATTCCATTCATCCATTTTATCAAGTAATTCATCGCGTTGATGGATGGCTATGCAAGGCCCTTCTTCTAAAACATTCAATTCGCTGTCTGTGATTAGGGTGGCAATTTCGATTAGGACCTCTTTTTCTACATCAAGGCCTGTCATCTCGCAGTCCATCCACACAAGATTGTACTTTGATTTTTTCGCCATTTTAATTCTTTCTATTTAAAATCCTTATCAAAAGGATAAAATAATTGACTTAATTTTGGCCGAAACTTAACGGCCTCTATCCAAGAAATACCCCAAAAAACCTTCTTTTTTGTGTTTCAGTTTAAATTGAGTTTTGATTGTAACGTAAAAGGTCTGAAATATAAACCTTTGTTTAAATTAGATTTTTTGGATCACAAGTCACTTTTATTCAGTAGGATAGTTATAGATGGAAAATTAGTTTTGGTGATTGGTTTATTAATGAGTTTGGTAAAAAAAAAGGAACTGACAGTTAATTGCTCTGTCAGTCCCCATGTTGTGCAGGATATGGGGGAAGAATTTGATTTTGGAACCAAATCCGTTCCCCCAGAAAGGAGGAGAAAAAGTACTGTGGCGATAATACTAAATTAAAATTAAAAGACAATTAACATTATATTAAAAATTTTTAATATAAGTTGAAGAAATTAATGTAAGGGTAAAGCATAATAAATTTTCTTAAGAGAACGAAAAAGCTTATTAAGGAGCTTTGAGCAGGCTTTCAAAATCAAGAACCGAATTTTCGAAAGTATCTTGAATTCGTTTTAGATTTGTTGCCAACCAAAGGTGGGAGAATTTAGGGGGGAATCTAGCAAAATCTTTTATCTGTCTTATAGCTAAACGAGAATCTCGGTACCATGAGATATTTTTGTTAGCCTTAAAAATTTTCATTGCGTCTTTTAAATGAGCAATGGCAAGATCAGGTTTTTCATCTCCGAATAATGCAAATGCGAGGCCCACTTTTCCTAATCCTTCTTTGGGTTTCAGTTCAATACTCCTTTTAAAAGCGGATATAGCCTGTGTATAATTTTTAAGAGCACCGGAGGCATTCGCATAACTGAACCAGGATTCATATTGCAGAGGATGACTTTTAGTAAGAGCGTGGGAAACTTCAAAAGCACGATTCAAGTTTCCCAATTTAGAGTAAGTCCCTGAAATTTTTAATCCGGATAATAGTTTAATATTTGAAGGAGAGTCAACTCGAGATTTTTCCCAATAATCGATGGCATCTTCGAAAAAACCGTCTCTATCCAACTCAATGGCTTTTTTGAGAGAAACCTTGTAGGGCTCTGCGTTCGTATCTTCTACAAATGACACGATACCGATGACGGCAAATATCAAAACTAAGGGTTTCATTGAGGGTGGGTGCTTTTTTATTTTCATTAAAGTTATTGAAAATTAATTGTTTATTGCTCCTAGCTAAAAAACGGAATCGCCTGTGGTAAGAGGCTTCAAGGCCTTAGTAAATGTTTGAATAAAATAATCTTGATGATTCATTATTTCAGCTACATCATGGGGACGCAAATAAAACACATTGCTAGCGGTACCCTGATGAGTATGAAGCACCGCTTTTTGACATTCCATATTAGCATCCGATAAGACTTTTGCTTCCATCATAAAAGTTCCAGGCAGATTGTGGGTAGCCAGTTTGATAGAACGCCCTATTGTTTTCATTTTAAGCTTAAACTTTTGGAAACGCTTTCCTTCTATGTTATTTCCAAACGTCCGTCCATTAAAAATTTCAGGTAAGGGTTGTTTTTCAATAAATATACGATGAAGATCTTCCTGAATTCGATTTTGAATAAAAAAGAAGTCTCCATAATCGA
>CAYYIR010000125.1:0-6225 GCA_964471995.1 uncultured Nitrospina sp.
TTCACATCGAGGTAAGGGATCAGCATGAGTCCAACAATTATTAAAACGGGAGCAATAACTCCTGCAAACCAAGGATCAAAATAAACCAAGATGTCCTGAAGACCTAGAAAGTACCAGGGTGCCTTTGAGGGGTTTGGGGTTTTAGTTGGGTTGGCAGCTTCCTCCAAAGGAGCATCAATTACAATGGACCAGACCGTAAGGGCAATGATAACTATGAGTGCACAAAGAAACTCCAAACGCACCAAATACGGCCAAACATGAAGTTTTTCTGGTACATCTTGAACCTTTTTCTTGGGTACTGCCGCTTCAGCCATAATTAGTTTCCATCAATATAAAGAATTTTTTCTACAGAGGTCCAGATATTCCACCGTCCTTACGTATTCGCCAAAAATGAACAATCATCAAAGCCCCGGCAATAAGCGGTATGAAAATACAATGTAACACGTAAAATCGTAAAAGAGCTGGAGGCCCAACCAAACTACCTCCTATAAGTAATGATCTTGCATCGTATCTCGGCGTCACCCCAACAAATTCAGCAAATGGCCCCTCATTTCCAAGAAAAGGTGTTGCTCTAGCCATGTTAGTTCCAACGGTAACCGCCCACATGGCCAACTGGTCCCAAGGAAGTAGATAGCCTGTAAAACTTAAGAGAAGGGTAAAAGTTACCAAGAAAACCCCAATTACCCAATTGAATTCTCGTGGTGGTTTGTAGGATCCGGTTAAAAACACCCTAAACATATGCAGCCAAACAGTAATGACCATTGCATGCGCTGCCCAGCGATGCATATTTCTCATCAACATGCCAAACGGAACATCGTATTGTAGGTATTTCATATCGTAATAAGCATATTCTCCGACCGGTCGATAGTAAAACATCAAAATCACACCGGTTACGACCGTTGATAAAAACAGGAGAAAAGTGATTCCACCCATACACCATGTGAATTTAATTCGAAGGGCATGGCGATGCATCTTCACTGGATGGAGGTGGAGCCATACATTACTGGCAATTTGCAACACACGGTTTCTGGGTGTGTCTGCATAGCCATGCCTAAATGATGAGGTCCACAATTGAGATTCAGTGATTTCCTTAGCTATTTCACTAAATATTTTTCCACTTTTTATTTTATCCATGAATTCCGCAATATTCGGAATTTGGGGTGTTTTATTTGCCAAAAATCAATCCTCCATCAAACTATGAATATTTCCACTCAACGAAGAAAAAAACGCTTAAAAAGCCATTATATTCACCATTAACTAAACCAGAAGTTTCGCGCCCGGATCATTCCACTGGCCTTTTTCGCCAAGAAATTTTTTACTTTTATCAACTATGATCTGGCCATCTGGAGCCAGTGCAATTTTTAACCGTTCCAAAGGCCTAGGTGCAGGACCCTCAAAGTTTACACCTTCTTTTGTAAAACCGCTGCCATGACATGGGCATTTATACTTACTCTCAGTATTTAGCCATCTCGGGGTGCAACCTAAATGGGTGCATAATCCGTAAAGAACATAAATCCCTTCTTCATCCCGAACAATCCAGACCCGTTGGTCTTTAATATATTTTGTGCTTACGGCCCCCACCGTATAGTCACTTGGGTAACCCGCTTTAAAAATAGGGGAAGGTTCGAAGAGAACCCTTGGAAATAAGAGCCTTGCAAAATACAAAGATGATAAACCTAATGCGGCCATAAAACTTCCCCAGCCGGCCAAAGAGAAAAAATCTCGTCGTGACCAAATGGTATCTATCTCTTCTTCTTTTTTATCCTTATCTGCAGCCATAATAAACCTCTTAAATGTAAATTATATAAGGCCTCGGTGCCGATTTGAAAGTTAAAATAAATTCATTAAATCACTGTTAAAGAGTTGGTTTTTAACATAATTAAAATATCGAGTCAAGGCAAGATGTTTTAATGAAATTAACATGAAATTTATTGCAATTTCATGACTTTTAAGCACCTACGCGCAGCATCACAAATCCCTTGAAAACGGGTTTCTTCATATGCAAAGGAATTAGCAAGATTTGCCACAGTAATGCCTTTTTTAATGAGTAATAAAACCATAGGAATTAATTCGTCTACTTGGCTGGATATCATTTGCACTCCAACCACCAATTTTGAACGTTTATCTGCAACGATTTTAAACATTTCCTCATCCGCATCCACAGAAAAGCCTGGAATTTCATTAATTCCTTCAACAGGATGAAATCCTTGATTAAGAGCAGATTTCATGGTGCACCCTACATAACCTATGTGTTGGGATAATTGAGTTATAGTAGGTACTAATTCAACATTAACCTGTCTCTTCTTTCCCATTGAGTTCTCTGCCGCCACTTTTCCCTGCTCTTTTGCCATCGAATCTGTAACTCGCTTGCCAGATATGCTTCCAACGCCATAAACACCTGGAATACTTGTCATCATTCCTTCATCGACAAGAATTTCACCTTTGTTACCAAGACGAGCACCAAGTTTTTCTACTTCTTTGTTTTGAGAAACTCCCTTTCGTTCATCTAACATTACAATCAAATTGGTGGTAAATTTGATACCTGTTTCAAGGGTAATTTCCAAATCATTTCCGTTTTTGAAATAGGAAATAATCTTTTTGTTATATAAAATTTTTACCTTCCTGCTTTTTAGTTGATCTTCCGCTTTAATATTAAATTCCGTATCCATTTCAGGAAAAATCTCATCAGAGTTTGGGCACAAAAAAGCTTTGCAACCTAGTTCTTGAAACCCTAAGGCGGCCTCGGACCCCCATTTACCAGAACCTACTATTAATACTTTTTCTGGAATACTCTTAAACTGAGCAAGGTCGTCAATAGAAACTATTACATGTTCCTCACGGGGCAAGGTAGAAGAAAAAAATGGCTCTGACCCCCAAGCCAAAATTATAGAATTACCCTTCAAAAGCTGACTTTTGTCAATTTTCTGCACTAATATTTCATTTGCGCTAGCCAAACTTCCCTCTCCTTCCACCAGAACAACTCCCGCCTTTTCCAACTTTTTCTTTAAGCCATTATAATATTCTTCCGCCAGCCTCTCCTGTTCCTCTAATTGCTCCGACCACTGTATAGATTCATTTCCATTCCCATAACGATATTTTGTAAAAAGAATGTTTCTTTTTAAGAAACCCCTTTTGCCAACTTTTTCTTTTTCAACAAGACAAACTTTACCTCCCAACTCTGCTGCCCTCAAAGCTGCCTGAGTACCAGAAAGTCCTCCGCCCAAAACTACTACATCAAAATCTGCCATTTAATAATATTCCTTACACTTTGAACAGTTTCAAGAATAGACAGTAGTCTACACTATCCTTTAAATATCAGAATAAATTAGTAAAAGAGACCAGTCCAACTAATACCAATCCAACTGAAGAAATCACAGCATGTAATGTCACATTGAGTCTTTTACTAATAGGTACAACTAAAAGAAGATAGCCAAAAACCACATAATTTAGAATAGAGTTATGACTATTGATTTGTTTAAGGGCTAGAAATAATAAGAAGGTTACTAAAATGGTCACGTAAATAACACGATGCAATCTATAACGTTTCTTGCGATTATCACTGGGCAGCATACTAACCCCTACCATTACATTGGCAATAGTTAGCAAAAATGTAAAAAAAATTACTAGGAAGCTTGGAGAAGAAAATAAACCTTCAAGGGTACTGGGCTGCATAGTTTTAAATTACTAGAAAGTCAAATTAGTTTGTAAGCATATCAAATATCTTACCCGAATTGCCTCCTTACATAATTAATTCAACAAATAAAAACCCCAGAAAATTACAAACAGAAAAAAGAAAAGGCGAATTGCGTTAAGTAAATTTTATGGAAGAACGAATTTTTATGCTTATTTTAAGAATAATTTAATCGCTTTTTGGAAGAAAGAAGTGGACTTTTATAAGGGTGGTGCCGATGGGGAGAGTCGAACTCCCACGGATTGCTCCATACGCCCCTCAAGCGCACGTGTCTACCAGTTCCACCACATCGGCAGTTTTAATTTGAGGTTTCATCAGTGGAAACTGGAGACTTCTGTTTCTGCTCAGTCTCTTCCACCCCCTGAATTAAAGAGTTGGTTTTTTTTTGTGTAGAGAAAACGGCGAGGGTTAATGATGTCACCATAAATAGTATTGCTATTCCTGTTGTTAACTTGGTAAGAAAATTGCCTGCCCCACTACTCCCAAACATCGTTTGACTGCTACCTGCCCCTAACCCCGAACCCATTGCAGCTCCTTTACCAGCCTGTAAAAGAACAGTTAAAATTAACGATAAAGCGGCAATGACATGTATTACATTAATTATAGTATCCATTATTGTAAAAAAACCTTCCTTAAATTCTAAATTCTATCAACAAAATTAAACCCTGAGATTGGGGTCCGCGATTTATTTTGATGAAGCAGCCTTGATAATATCACAAAATGAATCAACATTCAGGCTGGCGCCTCCAACTAAAGCACCATTAACTTCTTTATTCCTTAGCAGATCTCTACAGTTTTGTGGGTTAACACTACCTCCATATAAAATATCCACGCAACTACTTTCATTCATGAAAACTTTTTTCCTTATGACATTTCGAATAAAATCATGAACTTCTTCCACTTGGCCCAAAGAAGCATTCACTCCTGTTCCAATTGCCCATACCGGTTCATAAGCAATGCAAACTTTATCTAAATCATTCATTGTCAAGCTAAATAATGCTCGACGGATTTGATTTTCTATAATTTCAAAGGTTCTGCCATTACTTCTTTCTTCCTCGCTCTCTCCAACACATAAAATGACACTCATATTATTTTTTGCTGCACAAACGATCTTTTTATTTACCATTCCATTTGTTTCGCCAAACAGCTTTCGCCTTTCAGAATGTCCGATAATCGCATATCGGCATCCGGCATCCTTAACCATTTCAATCGACACTTCACCCGTAAACGCTCCCCTTTCCTGAAAATGAAAATTTTGGCACGCTAAACCGACATTTGAATTAGACAATGCTTGCTTTACTGCATGAATCAAAGTGAATGCAGGTGCCAAAACCACCTTTACATCTGAGATTTTTCCGGAAATTTTTTGGATTCCATTTGCCAAACTTGCAGCATCTGATGCTAGCAAATTCATTTTCCAGTTTCCTACAATCAGAGGCATTTTCATTCTGGGTTGACGCTCTTTAATTTGTATATTTCAGGAATTTTGGATCATTAAAGATTTTATCTTTAATTTCTTCAGGAATTTTATCTACCAACAATAAACTTCAAAAGATCTTTAACACGATTAGAGTAACCCCACTCATTATCGTACCATGCCAAAACCTTAACCATATTGTCATCAATTACCTTGGTAGAAATACCATCAACAATAGATGAATAAGGGTCACCATTATAATCAATCGAGACCAATGGGTTTTTCTCCACTCTAAGGATATTTTTCAAGCCTTTAAGCGAAGCCTCTTCAAAAACGTTATTTACTAATTGTGCCGAAGATATCTTTTCAACTTCAACCACAAGATCAATTAGAGATACATTAGGAGTAGGCACTCTAATTGCCATTCCATCTAACCGACCTGCAATTTCAGGGAGCACAAGCGATACTGCTTTTGCAGCCCCTGTTGTTGTTGGAATCATCGAAACACCCGCAGCACGCGCTCTACGAAGATCTGAATGTGGCAAATCTAATATTCTTTGATCATTAGTATAAGAGTGAATGGTAGTCATTAATCCCTTTTTAATAATAAAGTTGTCATGCAATACCTTCGCCACAGGTGCCAGGCAGTTCGTAGTGCAAGAAGCATTAGAAATGATATTATGCTTCTCAGGACAATAAGTTTCCTGATTAACCCCCAAAACTATGGTCGCATCTGGGTTCTTTGCGGGTGCCGAAATAATAACCTTTTTACAACCTGCACTAATATGCTTACTTGCAGCCTCTCGACTGGTGAAAAATCCCGTCGATTCAATAACTATATCTACCCCTAAACTTTTCCAAGGAAGTTTAGAAGGCTCTTTCTCAGATAGAACCTTAATTTTATTTCCATCAATTGATATTTCAGAGGAGTCTGAATTTACCTTCTCCGGTAAAATTCCCTGCACTGAATCGTATTTAAATAGATGTGCCAAAGTTGCGGGATCCGTTAAGTCATTTATTACGCAAACCTCAATATTTCCGCACTCAGGGTCTTTTAAGATGTTTTTAAGTACTGCCCTTCCTATACGACCAAAACCATTAATTCCAACCTTTGTAG
>CAYYIR010000126.1:0-6134 GCA_964471995.1 uncultured Nitrospina sp.
ACACTCCGCCGCACCTGGCCAATATAACTTTTCAAAGCACCCGCATCGACAATATTTGGAACGCCCCTGGCAGATGGAAAAGAAGTTAAAGACGCCAACTTTACTCCGGTTTCTACTGGCGTCACACGGCCCTTTTTACTTCCAGAGGATAAGGAGTTTCCTGACCTAACAACTCTCTTTGGTAATTCTCGAAATTTAAATTGTGTTGCACCCTGAACCATGGACACCCGGGTGGACTTTGATGAAGCAACTGAGCTGCCTGATCTGACCACCCTCTTTGACAGCGTCGATACTTTAAATTGCATTGTTCCTTTAACCATTGCAACTCGAGTGGATCCTGTAGATGACGGAATTGAACTGTTTGACTTAACAACTGTCTGTGGCAATTTACGTAAATTAAACTGCGGTGTACCTTGAACCATAGACACGCGGGTGGCCTTTGATGGCGAAGTTGTGTTAGTAGAAGCAAAAGGTCTAGCTATAGGGATTGCCTTGGTTGTTTTAGGATTAGAGCTACGCATCACCACCGATTTTGTTATGGCAGGCCGTTCAACCCTTCTTGGAGTTGAAACCGGCGTATTGACCATGGCCCTTGCTTTTCTGGTTTGCCTAACAGATATCTTTGGTTGCAAAACCGGCATAGCTTTAGGTGTAAGGCTTGCGACTTTAATTTCCTTTAACACTGGCTCTTTTCGAATCGTTTCTTTTTCAACTGGCGGAGGAGCTTTTCTTTTAATGAATTCCAGCTTATAGTTTTTTTGAGGTTGAACACGGTTATTAATGTTCATCAAAAAACTTCCTGCACCCAGGGTAAATAGCATATGAACTCCCAGAGAGCCGACTATCGAATAGGTTGTGGAATTACTTTTGATCATCATTTTTTCGTTATTTAGGAATCCTTGTTAGACCTGTCATTCTCGGTCGCAAGCATAAAATCTTCAGCGCCCGCTTGCTTGGCAAGCTCGATTACTTTACCAAAAAGCTCAAACTCGATAGCCTTGTCCGCATGGATAGAAATCACCGTGTTTTTTTTCTCACTTACTTTCTTTTCGAGGTGAGCCGGCAAGGCCTCAATGGACAAGGCTTTTCCATCCAACTCTAAAGAACCACTTTTATCTATTGTCATAATGAGAAACTGCTTACTATTTTTTTCAGCAGTCTTCGCTTTAGGTAGTTCAACTTTTTTACTTTGCAAGGTGGTGGTGGAGGTCAACATGAAAAAAATAAGCAGTAGAAATACAACATTGATCATCGGGATCAAATCGAGTTTGAACGGTAATTTTTCTTTGTACGGGAACCGGATCATTATTTTATTATTGAAAAGTTTTCCGCCCCGGCTTCACGCGAAACATCGAGAACACGGGCAAACAGTTCATACTTAACCTTGGGCGCCGAATCAATCACCACCAGTTTATCTGACCGCTTTTCAAGGTCTTGACTCAAGGCAACCCCAAGAGCGTCAATCTGGATTGTTTTGTCATTTAAGTAGAGCTTATTATTACGATCTATTTTAACAATGATGTCCTTGTCAACCTTTTCGGCCTCCTCCCCCTCTGGAAGACTTATCGCCAACCCTTGGCCTTGAATGGCAAAGGTCAGCATGAAAAAAATCAGCAACAAAAACACCACGTCAATCAGCGGTGCCATATCAATTTGGAAACGTTTTCTTCTAGAGGGAAATAAATCCAGCATAACCGTTCCTTGCTATAAGGTCTGACTCGTCAGTTCAGTCTGCGATTCTGAATTGGTACGGGGTTCATGACCATTTCCCGAACCGTCGTGTTCTTCATAAAGGTGGTGGATCAGATACTGTCCGTATTTACCTAAGAGAAAAGAAATGGAGTCCACTTTCCTCTCAAAATAATTGAGCATGATAACAACGGGAATGGCAAGAGCCAGCCCTGCTGCAGTGGTAAGTAGCGCCTCCCAAATACCACCTGCCAGTAGGCTAGGATCTACTTGGCCCTTATACTGTGCGACCTTGTTGAAGGCTTTCACCATTCCAACAACAGTCCCTAATAATCCCATAAGGGGTGAAATAGTGGCGATCACCTCAAGGCCTCTGAGGTTTTTTCTTAGCTCACGAATTTCCTCCTGGCCATGGACCGTTAGTTTTTCTTCAAGTTTCCAACGAGGTTCTTTTCGCGCTTGGACCCCTACTTCTAATATCCGCGAGACTGGGCCGTCGGAATCCTTTTGGATACCCGGCGCATCAATATGCTTACCATTACCCGCCAAATCTTTGATTGCTGCAAAAATATCGTCTGGGTTTTCTTTACACTTTTTGAAAAAAACAAGCCTTTCAATAATTATGGCAAAGGCAATAACGGAGGCTAAGAAGATGGGATACATCATGACTCCACCTTTTCCCATTAATTCAATGCCGGACATAAATGTAGCAATCATTTTTTATTCTTTTTAAAGGTTACGTTTTTGTTATTAATTAAAGTTTACAAAATCCAAAAATATAAAGCGCCAGACCATAACTTTTTGGAAAGATTGACTCTAACATACCTAAATGATAACGATTTTCAATAATAATAGAGAAATTAACGACTTATGTCAATATTTATTATAATGCCTTATAATTTCAAGAATATGGAGGGAGTTATAAGAGGTAATAAAATCAATTATTGATATAATAAGTTTTTGTTCCTTTTTCTTCTAAGACTAGAGAAGTGAATCTCCTATCCAGCGAATTTTGCAATTGAAATGCAAAATTTAATTGGACTAATCTTTAAAAAACCCTTAAAAAATTACGCTTAGATACCAGCTATTCCCCTGGTAATAGAGGTTTGAAAAGCGAACCCGCGGCCAGGGCGCAACTCCTGGCCTTGGGCTCTTTCATCCGACCTTACGGGGAAGCAGGCCGAAAAATAAAATTTTTTTACCTGGGTAGAGGGCGTTGTTTATTGGCAACCTCAACAAAATAGTCGCAGACCACAACGGCAAGTTTTAGAGGGTCCACCGGTTTAGTCATCCATTCGTAAATGTTTAAATTTTGAAGCTCCATAGATGCGGCTAAAAAAGGACGTGAAGCAAGGTAAATTACTTTTTCGCAAAGGTTTCCGGAAATTTGATTTATAAAATCCAACCCGGATTTTCTATCTAATTGGTCATCAACAATTACTAGGTCATTGGACTTTAGCATTTGATCCGTACAACCCTTACCAGAAGAAAAACGAACCTCATGCCCAAAACGAGATAGCATAATTGCCAACTGTCCTCTTTCTTGCGGATTATTGTGAATTAAAAGAATTTTTTTAGGCGCAATAGTCATATTACACCACTAACTAAGCTCATTGAGACAACGCTTTAAAGCTGAAATACTGCTAGAGTGGCAACGATCTACCGGGATATTATTCTCTTTGGCAACACGAACAGCCTCAGTAACCATAGGGTGAGCCACCGTGCCGGTAAAAATAAGAATCCGATTGACCCCATCCATGCGTCGAGCCATATTGGGAATGCGTTGACTAAACACTCGTGCATCAAAACCTCTGTGCCTACATTCCTTTTCATAAGACCTTTTCAATCGGTCCAACCCACCAATAATTGCAACACTCATATTCTATACTCCTAAAAAACATTAATGAAATTGATTATTATTTTCAAAATAAAAATAAGTAAATTTTTTTTAAGTACTTAGCTGGCCTCGCTCAAAGATTCTACGTTTCCTTTTATCAATTTGGATACTTCTCCCATTTCACGCAGCTTGAAAATTTTCCCGCGATCTTTTAAGCGTACCGAAGCACCGCCACCACATTTGTCCATACATGTAACGGTCAATATTTCGGGTGAATTTTTTGTACCTATCATACGTTTTGCCATCAATTCCGAGTCCCACGCCCTGCATCCGGGGCCTGTACAAATTTTTATTCTTTTTATGATGACTCGAGTTGCCATTAGATGTTGGGTACGTAACGTAACGACGCACACTAATTAAAAGCCATAATTGATATTGAGTATCAATATACAGGTAGGACTGGCATAAGTCAAGTCTGTTTTAAATATTTTTAAAAAATTTTAATATCCTATAAAACAGTAATTTAGTTAAAAATAGCTTTTATTTCTTGTTTTATTTTAAAAAAATAATGTATATTTATGTTATTTTTGATTTTGAAAATGAATCTCATTAAATACCCATGCTAGACGAATTCGATATCTTTAAAGATTTTCTCAAACAACACGACCTCCGCTGGACACCACAACGGAAATCAATCCTAAAGGTTTTTCTTGAGCAGAAAGGCCACGTCGTAATCGATGATCTCCACAAAAAAATTCACGCTGAGGACCCCACTATTGGTATCGCAACTTTATATCGAACCATGAAACTATTAATGGATGCCGGTCTGGCTGAAATGCACACCTTTAATGACAAAACGACTTATGAGCGTTTGTATAAAGTCAGGCATCACGATCATTTAATTTGCAAAGTTTGTGATAAGACTGTTGAGTTTGAGCATCCGCTTATTGAAAAATATCAGATAGAGGTTTGCGAGCGCCACGGCTTCACTTTAAAAAGCCATCGGATGGAATTGTTTGGAGTTTGTAATGATTGCCAAAAATAAAAACCCCTTTTCACTTTAACTAAAAAGCAAAAAGGGGTCGTTTGTTTTCCTAATTCTTTAATTGTTATCTTTGCTCATATTTTCCATCATATAATTTTTAATACCTATATCCTTGATTCGGTTGAATTGCGTTTCAAGCCAGTCAACGCTGTCTTCTGTCTCTTCCAGGATTTTGTCAAGAATTTCCTTACTTCCAAAATCATTTTTATCGAAACAGGTACGTATATGTTTCCTCAACCGAGCCACATGCGCCAATTCAATTTTATATTGGTTTTTCAATTGAGCTTCCACTGTATCACCAACCAAAACAGTATCGTATTTTTGCATATCAGGAGTTCCATCAAGGAACAAAATCCTCTCAATCATCTGATCTGCATGTTTCATTTCACCCATTGATTCTTCGCGTGAATGACTAGCTATTTTTTCATACCCCCAGTCTTCCTGCATTTTGTAATGGATATAATAAATATTGATCGCCGTTAATTCAGCCATCAACACATCATTCAAAGCCTTAATGACTGTTTTATCGCCTTTCATATTGACCTCCTAATTAATATTTTCAAATCTGATTCTAAAATACTTATATACTCGCTACATCTAACTTACCAAATATAAATTACCTGTCAACCCCTTTATTTATAATAGTTTACGCCTGATAACAAAAATGAGAACCGTAATCAAATTAAGTCCAATTCTAGAAATTTAACTAAATGCCATTCGGGTTCTTTGTCCTTTAAAGAAGGGAGTAATTAGAGTTTTCTCTAAAAATGGGTAGGGATTCAAATGATAAAAGTTATCATTTAATAGTTAATAGGAAAGATAAAAATTATTAAAATTTTGTCTTTCCATCCAAGCGAGTCATAACATCTACACCGGTTTCTGTAACATAAAGGGTGTGTTCGAATTGAGCTGATATTTGTCCGTCTTGTGTTACTGCAGTCCATTTATCGGAGAGAATTTTCAAGTCGGGCTTACCTAAATTAACCATAGGTTCAATGGTGAACACCATACCTTTTTTTATTTCCAACCCTTCACCAAATTTTCCATAATGGAGAATTTGAGGTTCCTCGTGAAATTCGCTGCCAATTCCATGACCGCAAAATTCTCTGACAATGGAATAACCATGACCTTCAGCAAAAGATTGAATGGTGGCACCAATATCACCGAGTTTTGCGCCTGGTTTTACAACTTCTATCCCACGCTGCAAAGCTTCCCTACAAACCTCCACCAATTTTTCAGCTTTTTTCCTGGGAGAACCCACGAAAAACGTCCGGCTGGTGTCTCCATGAAAACCTTTTAAATAAGTTGTGATATCTAAGTTAACGATATCCCCATTTCGAAGTTTTCTGTCAGAGGGAATACCATGACAAATCTCCTCATTAACCGATGTGCAAATACTTTTAGGGAAACCTCGATAATTCAGAGGCGATGGGATGGCCCCTTTAGAGACAATATAGTCATGACAAATCTGATCTAGTCTTTCGGTAGTCACCCCTGGCTTCACATAAGGCTCAATCATTACAAGAACCTCTGCCGCAAGCTGGCATGATTCTTTCATTACTC
>CAYYIR010000127.1:0-1911 GCA_964471995.1 uncultured Nitrospina sp.
AACTGGAAGAATGAGATTAAAAGATAAAATAGCAATAATAACAGGTGGCGGATCAGGAATTGGCTTGTCGACAGCACATGCTTTTTGCAAGGAAGGAGCCAAAGTAGTCCTATTTGGTCGTCAAAAAGATAAACTCGAAAAAGCGACCGAGGAAATAGGCAGTTTTGCGCTGCCTATTCAGGGAGACATGATAAAAAATGACGACCTGGATCGACTCATCAATGAAACCCTGGATAACTTTAAAGGAATTGATATTCTTGTAAACAATGCCGGAATCTTTAACGGGGCCCCACTACATGAAATTTCTGATTCTCAATGGGACGCATTAATGGACATTAATATACGTTCCGTTTTCCAGCTTACAAAACGTGTTTTACCCGTAATGATGGCTCAAAAAAAGGGAAGCATCATCAACATTAGCTCAATCCTCGGTCTCATCGCTGTGCCACAAGTTGCAGCCTACAATGTCTCAAAAGGAGCCCTGAACCAGTTTAGTCGTTCCGTCGCGGTCGAATATGGACCACATGGCATCCGATCGAATTCTATTTGCCCAGGACTGATTGAAACCGATATGACTGCCGATTTAATGCAAGATGATTCTTTGATGCAGGAGTGGAGCAAGGAATATCCTATAGGTCGATTTGGCAAACCTGATGATATTGCAAGTGCATGTCTTTACTTAGCAAGTGATGAGTCTTCTTTTGTAACAGGAGCTGTACTTCCTGTTGATGGAGGATTTACAGCACATTAAGTTGAAAACTTGACGCATACCCTTGTGAGTTATTAAAATTAAAAATTATAAAAACGATTTCCAAAATATTAAAACCTTTTTATGAAATATGAAATTGTTATTGGACTGGAAGTTCATGTCCAAATTAAGACGAAAACAAAAATTTTCTGCTCTTGCTCCACTGAATTTGGTAAACCAGCCAATACCAATACCTGTCCCATTTGCCTAGGTATGCCAGGTACTCTTCCTGTTTTAAATAGACAATTTTTAGAAGCAGCCATGAAAACTTGTCTGGCTACCCATTGCACAATTGAATCTATGAACCGTTTTGCCCGAAAAAATTATTTTTATCCCGATCTACCAAAAGGTTATCAAATTTCACAATTTGAAGAGCCTTTGGGTGTTAATGGACATATTAACATCAATATTAATGGTGAAAAAAAACGAATAGGGCTTACTCGTATTCATATGGAAGAAGATGCGGGAAAGTTAATCCATGGAGAGAACCTGGGAAGTCCGGGAAAAAGTTATGTAGATTTTAACCGTACAGGTGTTCCCCTTTGCGAAATAGTCAGCGAACCAGACCTAAGATCTCCCGAAGAAGCCCGAGCTTACTTAGGTGAACTAAAATCAATTTTGGAATATACAGAGGTAAGTGACTGCAATATGGAAGAAGGAAGCCTTCGTTGCGATGCAAATATTTCATTACGACCTGAAGGACAAAAGGAATTTGGGATCCGAACCGAACTAAAAAACCTGAATTCCTTCAAATTTGTTCAAAAAGCCATAGAGTATGAAGTAGATCGACAAACACGCGTGTTGGAACAAGGCGATAAGGTGGTTCAGGAAACCCGACTGTATGACTCCGTCAGGGCTGAAACTTTTCCAATGCGAAGCAAAGAAGAAGCCCATGACTACCGCTATTTTCCAGACCCGGATCTCGTACCAGTTGTTATTGACGAAACCTGGGTTTCAGAAATCCAAAAAACTATTCCAGAATTACCTGAACAAAAACGTGAACGCTTTGTAACCGAATATGTACTTCCTGAGTACGATGCAGGAGTACTAACTTCTTCCCGATCTCTTGCAGATTATTTTGAAAAATGCGCATCTCAATTTCCCAAGCCTAAAATTATTAGCAACTGGATCATGGGAGATTTATTGCGAGAATTAAACAAGAG
>CAYYIR010000127.1:2011-6078 GCA_964471995.1 uncultured Nitrospina sp.
TGGGTTTCCTAGTTGGCCAAGTAATGAAAGCAAGTAAAGGCAAAGCAAACCCAGGAACCGTAAATAAAATCCTCAAAGAAAAAATGATAAATATGTAACCCAAGAAAAGTTTAAAAATGAAATTCAAGTCAATTTTAATTAGTTTGGTTGTAATTTTTCTAATATTATCGGCGAATGACTCCCAAATTCATGCAGAATCAAAATCTTCGCCGAAAAATCGTTTTATTGACAACAAAGACGGAACAATTTCCGATTCAAAAACCGGGCTGATGTGGATTAAAAATGATTCCTTTTTACATTCGGGCCATTGGATAAACTGGGCTGAAGCCAAAGCCTATATAAATGATTTAAACAAAACAGGCTATGCAAATTATTTTGATTGGAAACTACCCACAACTCGTGAATTAAAAACTCTTTATGATGCAAAAAAAGTAAACAGCTCACAGGTAGGACGAGAAATGAAAATTCATATCGATCCCCTATTCGGAAAAAACGGTAGCGGATCGTTGTGGTCCATGAATGAAAATGGTCGCCACAACGCATTTGGAGTTGTTTTCAATACAGGGGACGTTTTCAGTGCAAACAAATATTCCCGCTCAAGAAAAGCAACGCGAGGGGTTAGAGTATTTTTACACAATAATTAATTTTATAAGGTCAACAAATGGTATCTTTTGTTCTTTTTTTCGTTTTTCTTACGTTCAATGTTTTGTTAACTCATAACGCAGACGCCACCTATCCAACTCCCGACATAGCTCATTGGGGGCTATCGCTATCTGAAGAGAGTAAGGATCCAAATTACAAAGAAGTACAAAGCCTTGTCGAAAAAAAAAATTATGACGAAGCCCTTGTACTATTGAACAAAAAAATCAAAGCCTCTCCTAAAGAAGCTTCCCCTGTAATCCTTAAGGCAATGGTTCTCTATGAAAAAGGTATGACAAAAGAATCCCTAAACAATTTATTGATGGGTTTTAAAATGGAACGCCAGCATCCGGCCTTGCATTTTGCCTTTTGTCAAATCCACAGGAAACTTGGGAATGCAAAAATTTCTGACCGTGCCTGCATTATCGCTGCACAGCAACACAATAAAAATGCCTTAGCACATTATGAATACGCCAAAACTGCAAAAGCCATGGGTGATACTAGGGTCGCTTTGAAAGAACTGGTAGCAGCAGCAAACCTTGATCCAAAAAATTCAACTTATCCCTATCAAAAGGGAATAATCTTTATTTATTTGAACAACAATGGTGACGCAGAAAATGAATTCAAAAAAGCCCTTGCTCTAGATGAGAAAAATATTGATGCTGCCTATCAACTGGCATATCTATACGCCACACAAAACAAAAAAAAGCTTTCTAATTTCTATACAAATAAAATTTTAGAAATGCGGTTAAATCACCCTAAAGTTGAATCCGCTAAATTACTGAGGATTTTAGTAAATAAAAATTCAACAAAAAAACTTCCCACACTAACAGAACCATCACAATATCATTTTGGTCTCTCAAAATCCTATTATAAAAAAAAGGAATATGGATTATCTCTCATAGAAATCGAGACAGCAGCAAAATTAAACCCTAACGATAAAAAGATCCAGGAGGTTCTTTTGGGTATGTATAGTTTGTTTTTGAGACTCGATAAGGCTGAAACAGCCGTATCTCAATTGATTTCAGCGGCAAAAGAAAATGACCATATTAAAAGCCGAGGCTATCAGGAGTGGGGGGATATTTCTATCCTTCGTGGAAAGTTGAAAGCAGCAAAAGAAAAATATAAAAAAGCAAAACAATTGGGCGACCCAAAAGGTATCGCAAAAACTAGTTTATCCGAGTTCCCTGATATTCACACTGCCATAAAAAAAATACCTTTAAATCCAAACGAACTATTTATTGACCCTATAAATGCATTGAATCGAAAGGGTGAAATATTCGCGCATTTTGGAATATATCAACGCGCATTAGGGATATACTCCTTAATTCTTCGGATGGAACCTAATAATCTTACAGCCCTTTTAAATATGGCAACGGTCAATTATAAAATTGAAAAATATAATCGAGCTATATCCATTCTGGAAAGGTTGCTTGTTATCCATCCTAATCACAAAAACATTCTCACTCACCGTTTACTTCTTGCCCGATCTTATGTAATGAGAGGTGACTTAGGCGAAGGAATGAAAAATTTGGAAATAGTTATCAAACTAAACCCAAAGTCTAAAAATGTTATTGCCACTGACTCTGCATTCGACAAATTACAAGATCTAAAAGGATTCCAATCTATAATTAATTGACAGCCTTTAATTTTTCAACCCTCTATTGGTTCGGTAAGAGTTAATAAATGAAAGAAGTCATCGTTAAAACTCAATTTGACATTAAACATTATGTCTTGTTTAATGAATTAACTTCTAATTTAAAAACCCTCCAAAGGGAAATAAAACATGTGTCGTTTTAATTTAAAAAGCTGCAAAATTTTAATCTTCATGGCACTTTTTTTAATGACTATGATTAATGGAAGCAGCAGTTTTGCAGCAGATATTTGCACAGATGGCTTGAAAGAATTAAATAGTAGCCAAGGAGTAATTCAGGACAAAGGTGGGATATGGGGTTATTTGGAAAAATCACAATCTTTACGATCAGAGTCTCTTATTGGTTTACAAATGGACGGCAAACTACAAAGACTCATCTCGATATTTGAAGAATTATGTAGTGAAGGGAAAATCCCTACAGCAAGTCTGCATAATCAAATCCTCAGTTTATTGGGAGATACCAGGATGATCTTCAATAGGGATGGAGACCGAAGGAAAAAAGAACCGTTTATGAAAAACTTAAAGAAACTCAATAAAAAAATTGACAAGCTTCTAGCAAAATTACCCCGCTAATTTGATATGCCGACGAAAGAAATTAAAGAAGGAAACAAGGCGCCAGATTTTACAGCCCTCGACCAAAACGGAAGAAAAGTAAAACTAAGTTCATTTAAAGGTAAAAAAAATATTGTACTTTACTTTTACCCAAAGGATATGACACCTGGTTGCACGACACAGGCATGCGATTTCAGAGATCAACAAAAGAAATTTAAAAACACCGTCATTCTTGGTGTTAGTTGCGACTCACAGGAAAGACACCAGAAGTTTATCGAGAAGTATGATCTTCCTTTTTCTCTCCTAGCAGACACGGATAAAAAGGTGGTACAGAAATATGGAGTTTGGCAGGAAAAAAAACTCTATGGAAAAACCTTTATGGGAATTGTCCGAACCACATTTTTAATCGACAAAACTGGCGTTATAAAAAAAATATTCCCGAAGGTAAAAGTCAAAACTCACATAGAAGAAGTCCTAAAAGAGCTGAAAGAGTTCTAACTAGCTGCCATTAATCTTTCAATAGCGCTTACACTTTTTGGAATAATATTAGATAGATTGATACAGCCCTTTTCAGTCATCACCAGATTGTCCTCAATCCGAATTCCTATCGTCTCATCATATGTTTTTCCATCTAAACGGATTTTAAACTCTCCATACAATCCAGGTTCATTGCTTATCATCCAACCAGCTTGCATGGGCTTGGATGCATAGTTTCGAAAGGGGTCTCCATCATGCTCCTGCTCACCCATTAAATGGCTCACGCCATGAGGCCTTTCTTTGTATCTAAGCTTATATTTTCCCCCTGCTGCTAAAAACTTTTTTTCAAGCTCATCATTGACCGAGTTCCAACAAATCTCATTGAGCTCTTCAATCGTTACCCCTGATCGAGCCTTTTTTTCAACTTCCCGTTGTCCCTTCAGAACAATTTCATAAAGGAGTTTTTGCATCGGATTAAATGTTCCAGACACGGGAAAAGATCTCGTAATATCTGCATGCATAGTCATCCAGCGGACCCCAAAATCAATTAACATCATTTCATTTTTAGAAATGGGATCATCATTTTTCATATAATGAAGAATCGTTGCATTGGCACCCGAAGCTACGATGGAGGGATAACTGAGACCATAAGGAGAATTCATGAGCATTTTGCCCTCTAAATATCCCTGCACCTGACACTCATTTTTAAAAGTGTCAAAATTTTTCAACATCGCTTTAAACCCTT
>CAYYIR010000128.1:0-5977 GCA_964471995.1 uncultured Nitrospina sp.
CAGATTGTATTCTTAAATTTTTGATTAAGGAAGATGGGGTATCCTGGATGTCAAGGATCGTTACATCCGTCTTATCCCTCTTTGTGATTGGAGCAGAATCGAAATTATCAACCGTACTATAGGTAAAGTTGTGCTTTTTTAGAATGTCTTCGGCGGTTGGAAACCTGGGGATATAAAAAATTATATCCGCGTTTTGTTTTCTCAGTTCCCTGGCAATATGGATTTGCCGAATCAAATGGCCCAGGCCTTCAACAACAGAGGCCTTGCAAAGAATATTGATTTTGGGCATGGAGTTTAAACTCGATAATTTGAGTTGATGTTTATTCGGTTTAGGATTTCATGGTCCGAAATCAAGGTTTCTCTTTTTTCCTGTCTTCTGGATTCGATAGCGGCAGGCATTCTTTTGATTGCCATAAAAAAGGCGACCCAGAATCGGCTTTTTAATTTGAAAAGATCGCGGATAAGAAAGAGGGGAATGAAAAAAATAAACTGCAAAGTGAAAGAAGGGTCCAAAATATTTTTCCAAACGAAAAGATAATTGTTGCGCGCCGAGATCAATTCGATACTTCTTTTTTTCTCTTGTTTGGTGATGGTGGATTGCACTTTATGATAGGCAATGGATTTTGGTTCATAACAGACTTCCCATCCTCTTTTTAGTGCTCGATAAGAGAGGTCTATTTCTTCATAGTATAGCGGGTGATATAAATTGTCGAACCCTCCCAATTCAAGATAACGTTTGCGATCCACCATAAATGCACCACCGCAAGCGAAAAGAGTCTGGCTGTTATCGTCTGGTTCTTTTTCGTAAAGATAAAAGTGACCGTTTTTAAAATATCCGCCACGATTTCCATAGAGAAAAGTTTTTCCGTCGAATCCAAAAAATTTTCCACTCACAGAAAACACATTCCCTTGTTCAAAATGCTCCGCTAAATGGAATAGGGCATCTTCATCTAGTTTGATATCGTTGTTCATGGGCATAACCAACCTGGAATCACTTTTTTTTATGCCATAATTGTTGGCTTTTTGGAATCCCATGTTGACCGGGGTTTTTACTCTATTAACATTGGGAAATTCTTCTTCGAGAAATTTTAGGCTGTCATCCGTACTGCAGTCATCGACCACCATGATTTCATAAAGACGTTTCGAATCGAATGCGACGGCTTTTAGAATGCTGGGCAAACATTCTCTGAGCAGGTCTTTGCCATTCCAGTTGGTGATAACTAAGGTGATATCCGGGTTTTTCATGAAAGCATTTGGTGGATTATTTCAATAACTTCTTTTTCCCCATTTAATGGGACTTTATTCTTAACGGTCAATTTTAAGGCATCCTTGATGGGCTCCTGCCAGTCCCCTTGATAAAATTGTTCATCCTGAAGAATTATTCCTATTCCACGGCTTTTTAGATATTCGCGAATGGCTTCAAACTCATAAAAGTCGTTCCTTTCGCATGTGATCACGGGTTTATGATTTGCAAAGGCCGTAGCGAGGGTGGAATAGCCTCCTTTGGTGACTATTATATCTGAACTTGCGATTAAATCATGATATGAGAAGGTTTCATCGAGAATATGCAGGGCACCGGAAGAAGAAGGGTTTATAGGATCCCGGGTTAGAAAAAGGCAATTTGTATTTTCTATTAAATTCTTCCATGACACAGAGTTTGCTCCATGGGCACCTAAATATATAAAAACAAGAATTTTGTTTTTAACATTTCCCCCTAGATGTTTTTCAAGATGGTTTCTGATATTTTTTCCACAATTGGCGATGAAGCCGACCTCCTTTTTGTTTTTGACAATTTCGTTGTTCAAATGGCATTGAGGTAGAATTTGTAAGTTTGCTTGTGAATATTCTTCCGCAAGATTTTGAATCAAGCTCGAATTATTTTTTGCTTGCGGAAGGTGTGAGTAAATATCATGCCAGGTGAAGTTGCCAATAAGAATTGTAGGTATTTTTAAGTTGCCGGCGACCTTTAGGGGCATGCTTGCAATATCTGAAATGACAAGGTCTATCTTGTTTTCCACTAACCACTTTTCCTCCTCCCTTAAACTGGTATTTTTAAAAAAGGAGTGGAGTTTCTGAAAGGATTTTTCTGTGTCTATGAGTAAGGAGTTTGAATGCTGACAGCCGGCATCAACATTTTGTGGAATGTATTCAAAATTTTTTTCCAGGGAATTGTTAAAAAATTCAAAGCCTATGGATGATTTAATGAATACATGGCTGATATCAGCGAGTTTTTTTAAAACCGGAACAGACCGGGAGGCATGCCCATATCCATGAGCACTTATATAATATGCGGTGCGTTTGATCTTGGCCTCTGTTCAGAAAGGCGATTCTCTATTTGGGTTTGTAGTCAAACTGGCAAAGGGTTCCCAGGTTTGCAAACAGGTTGCTCAATTTTAAATCGACATATTCCTTTCTGGCTTCCCAGGGAATCTTGTCGAATTCGCAGGCTGTTTGGATATAATCAACGCGCCCAAAGCGAATGAAAAACTCTGCAAACCAGCATTTTTTCATTTTGTAAACCCACTGCTTTTCATCTGCTTTTTTATGCTCCAGAAGAAAGTGTCTCCAAGTATGTGTATTGTCGACCTCGGGTTGATGATTTTCTACAAAGGTTTTAAAAGGATTTTCAGAGGTTTTTTCTTTTTCGATCAATTTTTCTCTATTGGGTAGAGTCCATTTGCTTAAAGCAGCGATAATGGCTTCTCTTGCTCTATCTATCCTAATATTAGCCTCATCCATGACATTGTGCGCATTATATATAAATGCTGCAACTAGGGTCATATATTGTTCTTCTTCGGAGAGATTGTCTCCGTTTTCATACTCCCAAATATCGATGAACCGTTTTCGAATGATACTTTTGTCAACTTCTGTATTTTCAACATCCAGATATTCAAGTATTGGATCTACTCTTTTCCCGGCATTTTCACGGGTTTCCGCCAGTGCGGTGTCTTGATTGGTTTCGTTTTCTTCGCTCATAAAGTTATTTTTAATGCAAAATACCTGTTTAACAATTTATTGGATTTGGTTTTTTAACCATTGGCACTTAAAATATCATAATCCGGTTTAAGGTTACAAGAGTCTTAGTTTATTTATGGCAGATCTAAATATGAGCGATAAAGGTTTCGACATTGTAGTGATAGGTTCTGGTGTAATTGGACATAGTATTGCGTATGGCTTGAAAATGGAAGACCCAAAACTTCAGGTGGCTATTCTTGGAGACCCCGTTAATTCTCTTCAGGCTTCGAGAGCTGCCGCGGGTATGCTTGCTCCTTTTTGCGAATGTAAGGTTGCTGATCCGTTTTTCGAATTTTGTCGGGAATCGTTAAATAAATTTTCTGGATTTATCGAGCAACTGACATCGGTTAGTGAGGTTCCAGTTTATTTTTCACAGGCGGGATCATTAATGCCATCCTCTTCTTTTCCAGATTCCTGGAATGAGCGGAAAAAATTCTTTGAAAAAGAGTGCATCCCACATGAATTGTGGGATGAAAATAAGACACGTAAAAAAGCCCCTTATCTTTCTAGAGAGTGTGGGGAAGTTATGTGGGTGGGAGAGGGACAGGTCAATAACCGTCAACTGCACGACTCACTTATTGCAGCCTCTAGAAAACTTGGAGTTCAAATTTTAGAATCTAATGTAAACGGTTTTATTCGAAAAGGCTCTAAGATAATTGCGGCTGTTACGGACTCTGGAGAAATAGAAGGGGATCAGTTTGTTCTGGCATCTGGAAGTTGGTCAACTCAATTGGCAAAAGTATTGGATGTGGACCTCCGAATAAAACCCATCAAGGGTCAAATGTGTCGTTTAAGACTGGACGATCATTTCCTTGACTACACAATACATGGCATGATGACTTATATTGCGCCTTGGAGGGAGGGAAACGGCTTTGTGATAGGGTCTACCATGGAGGATAAAGGGTTTGATTCTTCCATTGAAAATAAAGTGATTGATAGTCTAATTGAGCGGGCTGCAGAAATCCTTCCTTGCCTTAAAGATGCATCACTGATTGAATCGTGGACAGGTCTACGTCCAGCCGCGGAAGATTTGATGCCTATTATGGGAAGGAGTGGCAGGTATGAAAACCTGCTTTATTCCTCAGGACATTATCGTAATGGAATCTTGCAGACACCCAACCAGGCAGAATATATGGTCTCAATAATCAAGGATGTTCGAAAAAAGGAAATCCCTGAGTTTTCTCCCTCTCGTTATAACCTTTGATGCCAAAAGAAATGCAGGATAAAAAAACAGAATCAGACTTGTCTCGTGATTTACTTAATATCTGGCATCCTTGCACCCAGCAAAAAGATTTTGAAACAACAAAACCTTTGATGGTAGAGCGTGCTGAAGGAATATACCTTTTTGACAGGCAGGGCAAAAGATATTTAGATGCAATTTCTTCTTGGTGGGTGAACTTATTGGGACATAACCATCCTGCGCTCAATGCTGCAATGAAAACCCAGTTGGAGAAAATGGCGCATGTTATGTTTGCGGGTATAACGCATCAGCCGGCAATAGATCTAGCTTCTTCTCTGATAAAACTTTCTCCAAAAAATTTAAAAAAAGTTTTCTTTTCTGATAATGGTTCAACATCGGTTGAGATCGCATTAAAAATGAGTTTGCAATATTGGCAGCAAACTGGAAAAGAAAATAAAACCCGTTTTATTTTTCTAAAGGGAGGATATCACGGGGAAACCCTTGGCGCGTTATCGGTATGTGGATTAAATCTATTTAGAAATAAGTTTGAGAAGGTTTTAGCTGATAATTTAGAAGTAGAAGGTCCAGATTGCTTTCGCTGTCCTTATGGCCTAAACCGTGAAAGTTGCAACGCGGAGTGTTTCGAGTCTATGGAAAAAGCACTTGAAGAAAACGATATTGCAGGCGTAATTGTGGAGCCTTTGGTGCAGGGGGCTGCGGGTATGAAAATTTATCCACCTGTGTATTTACAAAAACTACAGGCTGCTTGCGATTCACATTCAGTGCATCTCATTTTAGATGAGGTGGCTGTGGCCTTTGGCCGTACTGGTTCCCTTTTCGTGAGCGGTGAGCATAATCTTCGCCCAACATTTTTATGTTTGTCAAAAGGAATTACATCAGGGTACCTGCCATTAGCTGCTACATTAACTACAGACGAAATTTATTCTGCCTTTTATGATGATTTTTCTACATGGAAAATGTTCATTCATAGCCACAGCTATTCAGCCAACCCTTTAGCATGTTCAGTAGCCAATGAATCTCTGGCAATACTGAGTAAAGATAATTTTTTGGAATCATTGTCACCAAAAATTAGTTTGATGGAAAAATTAGGTCAGCAGATAGCTGAAGATTCAAAGTGGTGTGGAGAATTTCGCCAGCAGGGTATGATTGCCGCGCTGGAATTAGTGAAAAATAAAAATGACAAAGCCCCTTTCCCAATTGAAAACCGAATGGGTTATAAAATTTATCTGGAAGCTTTAAAGCGTGGTGTATTTTTAAGACCCTTGGGAGATGTGATTTATTTCATACCACCCTTGGTAATTAATGAAGATGAGATAACAAAAATGATGAATGCCGCTCAAGAATGTATAGCAGTGGTTCTTGACTAACATTTTTTAGACTTTGAGGTCATTATGTACGATGTAACTGTTAAAACCGGATTTGCAGCTGCCCATCAACTGCGATTGTATGATGGAAAATATGAAAATCTACACGGACATAATTGGACTGCGCAAGTGACTGTTGAGGCGGATGAGCTTGACAACATTGGTGTTGGAATAGATTTTGTGAAACTTAAAGAGAGAGTTAAGAAAATTCTAGATCGATTGGATTACCATAATATTAATGAAGTTCCTCCTTTTGATAAAGAAAACCCCTCCGCTGAGAATATTGCACGCTGGTTATTCCTGGAATTGAAAAACCAGATAAATACGAAATCAATACGAATGAAACGAGTTGAAATTTGTGAAATGGAAGGTTGTGGGGCCAGTTATTTTGAGTGAT
>CAYYIR010000129.1:0-3533 GCA_964471995.1 uncultured Nitrospina sp.
GCATTTTTTAATGTTGAGGGAAAGTTTTATTGTATTTCCGACAAATGCAAAAGCTGTGAGGGAAGCCTTTCTAAAGGAGTTTTAAGGGGAATGTTTGCTTTTTGCAGTAGAGAAGAATGTGGCTGGAATATTAGAAAAGGCTATTGCAAATGGAACCACTCCGATACCACGCCAGTTTATAAAGTTTTTACCCATGACGATGGTTTCTATATAGAAATTTGATCGCTACCGTTTTTTTCAGGTGTATAATTTCCTTTAAACAGGAGATCAAATATGAGTTTGAATCTAAAAGGAAAAGTTATAACTGTTCGTCCTGAAGGAACAATCACTACTAAACAGAATCTTCCCTATTACATTGGTATTTCACAAGAGACGGTAGGGGCAAAAGGTTTATCCATGAACCTGACGGTGATTCCGCCAGGCGGTTCGCCCAAAGCCCATTACCATAAAGATTTTGAAACGGCGATTTATCTTTTAAAGGGTAAGGTGAAAACCTTGTTTGGCGAATACTTACAAGAGTCTACCGTTAACGAGGAGGGGGACTTTGTCTATATACCCCCTGGAGTTCCTCATAAACCCGTCAACCTAAGTGCTACAGAAACGGCACTGGCAATTGTTTCTCGTAACGATCCCAACGAACATGAAAATGTGGTTGTTTATGACGAAGAATAAACCTGAATTATAAATTACTCCAGCGGATTTTTAACTTTTAGAGTTCTGAAGAATTGTAAGAAGTGGTTCGCCGCTAGACCATGCCGATAGCCGGTTGTTGCATTTGGCGGCGTTGCTCTTGGGTCATTTCCAACTGTGGTAGGTTGTTTGATCCGTATTTATCGATGTAGAGAAAAATGTATTCACGAACACAGGTTCTTAGATCCCATTTTGTATTGTGATTTTTTTCAAACCCATCGAAGACGTCCAAAGCTTCCTGAATGCTGAGCCCATCCTTAGCCGTAAAATAATAATCCAATGCGAGATCCCATTCTGGATTTTTATAATAGGTCACTCCATATTTTTCCGGTTCAAATGCAATGGGACTGTATTTTCCTAGTACAAATGTCATGAAACCAAGGGAGTGAATATGCGCGCTATTTTTTTCCACAAACGCTTTGCTATCGTCTGCTTCTTCACTGGTTTCTCCGGGAAATCCAAAGAAGCCCATCAAGTGATTCCATATACCTGCTTCCGAAGACATGCGTAGGTTAGTTTCAATGGCATCGAGTTTTGTGGCTTTATCCATCAGTTTTAGTATGCGCTGGTTGCCCGATTCATAGCCGAAGTGAAGGTATTTACAACCTGACTCTGCCACATCTTTCCACACCTCTTCTTCAAGCAAGGATTCTTCGAAACGCATGTGTGTGGTCCATGCAATATCAAGTTTTTCGTCAATCAATCGGCGAGAAAGTTTCTGAAATAATGCTGGCGGATAAGATTCATCAGTAAAATGGAAAAAACGCGTTCCATATTTTTCTTTCAGGAAACTGATTTCTTCAACGATATGATCAACTTGCTTAGTGCGGAAACCTTCCACATAACCCTGAAAATGGTCGCAAAAAGTGCAACGTCCCCAATAACATCCGCGTGTTGCCAGATAAGGAAGAATCAGTTGCGGAACAAAATATTTTTCGAGTGGTAGCCCGTCAAAATCTGGTGGCGGAAGTTCTGCCAAAGATTCCGCAAAAACTTCTTTATTTACATGCACACCTTTTTCGTCTTTATAAATCAGGTTGGGCAAGGTCCCAAAGTCATTGTCATTTTCAACAGCCTCGGTCAATTTAAGATAAGCGGATTCGCCCTCATAAACAATGGCACTGTCGAAAAGTTCCCATAAGTTATCCATTCCCGGAAGCATGTCACGAATTCGCGTGATGATATTTCCTCCCAATGTGATATGGATTGCAGGGAACTCCTCTTTTATCATTTTGCAAAAAGTAAATGTTGGGATTAGCTGTTTCTGCTGCACGACTGAGATCCCTACCATTGCGGGTTTTTCGCGTTTTACTACGGGGCGAATCAGCATGGTGTAAACATCTCTGTAAATATTAATCTGATCGTCATCAAGGGATTCAATGATCTCGCTAGACATAAAAGGTTTGTAGACTATATCGGTTTCAATGGGTGGGAAACAAATTTGAGCTGGGTAATAACCGAGACTGATTAAAGCCATGGTTTGATGAAGACAATTTGTGGCCCATTCTAACTGGTCAATGTCATAAAAGGATTGGCTGCGCAAAATTTTCTTGGCACGTTCAACCTCATTTGAAACTTGTTCAAAAAGTTCGTGGTTGCAGGTCAGTAATCGTTCAAGTAACTCCTGTTCTTCTTGGTCTAGCTTGCGTTTTTCTTGAACCTCTTGAAGGTGTTGTTTTTCGTGAGCAATCCGCTGAGCCACGTGCTCCAGAAAACGTCTACTGAAAAATAAATCGTACATTTCCACATTGATATCCATTTGAACGACCTCGTGCCCAGCGGGACGCAACACCGAAGCCAACGAAGGCAGGCTCAAATAAGGTTCTGAGGGTAACCAGTCGGGTGGAAATATAAGTAAGTTTTTCATAGTTAGTTTTTAAGCCTTTTAGCAACTATGCTCGACAAAGAACCTTTTCCTCTTCTTCAGCGGGAGGTTGTTTGCCATTTAATGCATCTTTACCAAATTTGTCGATATAGAGTAAAAAATGTTCGCGTGGCAGTGTGCCCCAGACTTTAAGTGATTCGAAATGCTTTTCTGCCATACGTATGCATGTATCATTCATTTGTACCGCTTCCTCTCGCGTCATACCTTTTTTTGCAATAAAGTCCAGATTCATGGCGATGTTGCGGTTGGGATCCTCGATTATTTTTTCAATGGAAAATTTTTCTGGAAATTGGTAACAACTGGAATCACGATTCAACAAAAATACCCCGGGTCCGAAAGAATGGATCGATTGCAGGTTATTTCTTAGAAAATCGATGGTCTCTTGAGCTTCTGCTCGTGTTTCTGTTGGAAATCCGAAAAACAAAAACGAATGGTTCCAGATTCCAGCGTTATGACTTTTTATTAAAACGTCGCGTTCTACTTCCTGCGTGGTTCCCTTCTCTATGAGAGCTAGAACTCTATCATTTGCACTTTCTAGCCCAAACATAAGGAATTTGAACCCGGCCTTTTTCATTTTTAAAAATAAATTTTCGTCCATTACTTTTTCAAATTTTAATAAAGCCAGGGAGCAGATTTCGATTCCGCGTTCAATCATTTCTTCTGATACGTCATTTAATGAATGTGGAGACACGGCTTCATCGGAAAATGTAAAATATTTCGTATTGTATTTTTTCATTAGGTTTTCTAGCTCATCCACCATTGCCTGGGTTTTTTGTTTTCCGTAACGATGGCCATAAACAAAGCTATGTGTACAAAATGTACATTTACCCCAATAGCAACCGCGGCTTTGCAACACAGGAATGATTGGATAGGGTGATAAATATTTATCCATCGGGAGGCCGTCAAAAACCGGGTTCGGCAAGTCCTCAAATCTAAGTTCCACCCTTTCTTTATTTTG
>CAYYIR010000129.1:3633-5910 GCA_964471995.1 uncultured Nitrospina sp.
CATATTCCTGCCAGTTTTCTGTGGGTATTAATACATTTTCATACAGATTGATGAATGGGTTAGTAGCGGTATCGCGTGTCGTTTCATGGGCTTTTTCGGTCGACTCCTCTGCTCGGGTACCGCTTTCAAAGGTAGAAAGGCTTAATATAGACGGTGAGTAGGCATCGGAAATGAGTTTTAAGGCAGATTTTATAACCATATCTGCCTGTTGGTATGCGCTAAAATCGAAGAAACGGTCTGGTGTTCGCATCACTGATTTGGCTTCTTCTACGCCATCAATTATTTTATCCGAAAATTTAAGCCCCATCGACAGAACATCTAGATGTGATTTTTCTTTGATTGAAAGTGAACCTTGCCCTTTTAAAGACTGCTGACGTTGCCTCATCATTTCTTCTGCTTGACGCAATAATGGAGAGGATAAGAAATTATCGTAAGATTCGATGTTGAAATCTCGTTGCGATACCTGCCATCCCTTATCCTGCAAAAAAGCAGTTAGGTAAGGGGTGCTCAGATAAGGCTGAGTCGGATACCATTGGGCCGGAAAAATCAATAATGTTTTCATGATCTTACAATAATACCATTTTCCCCTCTTTGGGGAAAGCAACAAGGCTACGCCTTAATCAAAAATAACATACTGAAAATGTTTTATTTTTGAGGCCTCTCAAAGGTTTTTTATTAGTCCCTAGCAATTCACGCGCCCTGCATGGGAGGAAGACTGATGCCGTGGAAAGAAAAAACCCAGAAACATATGCCTATGGATAGTTTATTACAAGTCCAGCGTTGGTGGCTTAGCTCTTGACAAGAGAGGCTACCGGTGAAATAATCCACGTACCTTCCCGCATTTTCCTCACTTGAAGGATGTTTAAACACCTGAATTGTTGAGGTAAGGCGGGTTTTTCGTATTTGTAAGTAAGGAAAGCGCAATGAAAAGAACATTTCAGCCCAGCAATATTAAAAGAAAACGCGTTCACGGGTTTCGGCAAAGAAGTGCCACAGTTGGAGGCAGACGGATTTTGGCAAATCGCAGGCGAAAAGGTAGAAAAAACCTATCTGCTTGAAAAATGGGTAAACTCTCGTTTAGCAAACTAGAACGACTTACTAAAAGACACGAGTTCGACAAAGTTCTAGCTGAAGGTAAAAAGAAAAGTATAGGCAAATTGTTTACTGTTTTTTCTCTTCCAAATGGCTTGGATAGAAGAAGACTGGGGATCATCGCATCTAAAAAAGTTGGAAAAGCAGTAGCAAGAAACCAGGTTAAAAGAGCCATTCGCGAGACATTTCGGCATATAAAAAATCAAATGGTTCCAGAAACAGATATAGTTGTGATTTCTGGAAGAGAGATGGTTTGTAAGTCCCACAAGGTTATAGATGAAAAGCTCTCAAATGCCCTTAGGGCTATCAAGTGACTCCCCGACTTTAATCTTTCCTAGTCCGAAATAGGTCCTCCATGTTGAATTGGATTTTTCTTAAGTTGGTACGTGGATATCAAAGATGGATTTCGCCGTTTTTTTTTCCGGCTTGTCGTTTTTATCCGAGTTGTTCCGAATATGCGGCACAGGCTCTCCAGCGCTATTCATTAGCTAAAGCAGTTACTTTGATAGTTGCTCGTATTTTTAAATGCCATCCCTACCATGAGGGTGGTGCAGACCCGTTAAAATAATTTTTATTAGTTAAGCGGAGATTCGATTTGGAAAAAAGATTACTACTCGCCTTTGTTTTATCATTGGCAGTTTTTATTGGCTGGGGGGCTTTCATGGCACAGTTTCAACCGCCACCTGTAAAAAAAATGGATACCGCTAGAAATTTGGAGAAACCTCTTGCTCCTTCTTCAGATCAAAATCACACCATACCAGTAGCTCCAAGTTCTCAAGCTGGATCGCAATCAGCAGCTATCCCTGCATCAGAACTGCGAAACCCGTATCCGGGAAATGAAAAAGAGATTCAGATTGAATCTGGAGAAATTCATTATATTTTCAGTAATAAAGGTGGAGTACTGAAACAAATTCTTCTACCGCGTTTTAAAAATGATAATGGTGATGTTATCAACCTGATCAAAAACCCAGATAACTTAACTGCAGCTTTGTCTCTTAAGTCAGACGACCCAGAAATTACTTCTATTTTGCAAAACGCTTATTATGAGGCCTCCACAACTTCAATTGTCTTAAGCGAGTTTAGCCCTGAAGGAATTTTGACGTTTACCCTTAAACATAAATCAGGACTGGAAGTCTTCCGGGAATTTAAATTTCGATTCAATGATTATATGATGGAAATAAAAAC
>CAYYIR010000130.1:0-5844 GCA_964471995.1 uncultured Nitrospina sp.
TCGCTTTGCCGGTAATAGAATCTTTAAATTCAGCATAGAAAAGATTCCCGGATTTACTTTGTGATACGCGGGTATCGAAAGGTATCTTGCCAATATAAGGAATCTCTTTTCTCTCTGTCAATTTTTGTACATCTTCACCTTCAAACAACTTGCCTTCTTTATCGCAATGCGGGCATATATAAGTGGCCATATTTTCCACCAAACCAATAATTGGCACGCCCATTTTGTTGTTTTTGGTGATAGATTTTGTGACGATATGCTGCGATAACATGGAGGGAATTGTGATTTCAACTGCTCCTGCTAATTCTGGGATGAGAGATCGGATATTATCAATGCGATCACTCCCTGGCGGCATATCAATTAGAAGGTAATCCAAATCACCCCAGTTTGTATCAGCTAGCAGTTCGCGAATTGCAGTGGATTCCATAGTGCTTACCCAAACAGCAGTAGCATCATTTTCTTCGGTCCACATTACAGGTGTATCGGCAGATTTTAAGAGCATGTCCATGGACATGATTTTTATGCCCTGGTAGCCGTTTCCTGGTTCCACACCATTATTTTTTGTTTCAAGTTTTTGATCATTTCCCACACCTAATAAATGTCCAATACTGGGACCATTCAAATCGGCATCAAGAATACCAACTTTGTAGCCACGATCAGCAAGGCATGAAGCAATATTGGCTGTTATGGAGCTTTTACCCACCCCACCTTTTCCACTCATGAGGGCAACTTTATGTTTTATTTTATCTAGACGGGATCGTAGTTTCTCTCCGAGTTGAACGACCTGACCGATGATATTAGACCCGCCATCACCCTCCAAATCTTCATACGTTTTCATCAACAATACTCCTCATTCAGTGCTCAAAATTAATTTTATCCCATCCATTTTGGATAATTCATAATAAATGAAATCCTTTTTATTTCAAAGTATTTCTTTATTTTTCATTGTTTCAGGAGCTCCCTCGAAATATGTTTTTATCTATTTAAGAAAATTTTTGTTGACCTTATATATTCCACTCATTTAAATTACAGGGTTCATCGGTGCTTTAGCGCCAGATAAAATAGATACAAATAAATGGAATTTTCATGTCTTTAACAGAAGAAGAAAAAGCTTATATTAAAAAAGAGGAAGAACTTCTTGAGACTACCTTGGAATCTCTATGCAAACAGCTGCCTATTGCTCAAAACGCAAAGATCAATGCCAATCAAGTTGCAAGAGAATTGACCAAACAAGTTGTTAATGAATGGAATGATGAAGAAAGACAACCTCTTATCTCTGATGAAGCGGTCGCACATTCCATCATGGATATTCGTAAGAATAGTGATAAGGCATTATTGGAGTTGATCCATGAGCCATATTTTGGAAGAGTTTCAACGTTAGAAGATGATGGCAGTGAAGTATCATTCTTGATTGGTAAAAAAAGTAATATAGATGCGGGTATCGTGGATTGGCGTAATGGTCCCATAGCTGCCTTGTATTTTAACTACAAACAGGGTGAAGAGTTTTTCGAGGTCATTAATAAAAGGGAGCGAAGCGGAAAAATTCAACTAAGGCGATCCTATAAAGTAGAAAATGGTCAATTACTGCAAATCGATTCGCCTGAAGGAGTTTTTAGGCGTGACGAATTGGGCTGGGAAAAGTTGGATGTCGATTCAGAAATTGCCGCTCATCGATCCCGTGGGTTACATTCAAAAGAAAAAAGTTTGCCCAATATCTTATCTTTGATTACGAAAGAACAGTTTGAGTTGATCACTACTGATCCGGAGCGCCCAGTTATAATACAAGGTTCTGCAGGTTCTGGTAAAACTACGGTTGCCCTTCATCGTCTTGCCTGGTTACTTCATGAAAAAAACTCCAATGTTAGAGCCGAAAAAACCCGTGTGATTGTTATGAATAAATCACTAGCCGTTTATGTTAGTGCTACTCTGCCTTCGATGGGCATAGATGGTGTTCAAGCAACCACCTTTAATAGTTTTGCCTTATCTATTATTCGTAAATCTGTTCGAGGCCAGCCATTTTTTAAATTTCTTAATATTCCTTCATTTGTTGAAGAAATGAAATTCTCTGAGGAAATATTGAGAGCTCTTTCCGGTTGGGTCGAAAAACAAACTATAACTCTGAATGAAGAAATAAAGAAACAGTTCGCAAATCGACCGCCCTATCAGGAAAATTGGACAAAAGGTAAAGATAAGCCAATATTGCCAAGATTACGAGATTTTAGCTATGAAATAAAAAACTCTAAAATTCCTGATGCAGAAAAAAAACAGAAACTTGGGTTTATCAAAAAACAAATTTCGATCTTGGAAGATTATTTACAGGATTTATATAATTTATTGTCCGATACGAACCATCTGAAAAAATACCTGCCACCTGATTCTAAGCTTGATTCCAATCTTGATTACCTGAAGCGTTTAACAGAAAAGAACCGTCTTAAAAAGAATCTCGATTATTTCGATATGTCATTAATTCTTAGATTAATACAGATTAAAAATGGTGGTTTGCCAGATGGTAAAGGAGGAACAATTTCGCTGGATCATGTTGTCATCGATGAAGCTCAGGATTTTGGTCCGGTTGAATTCGCAATTATGATGGATTCCGTCAGCAATAAACGCCAGGTAACCATAGTAGGAGATATTGCCCAGAAAATTCTTTTTGCAAGAAAATTTATAGGTTGGGAAAAAGTGGTTGAATATCTTGGGCTAGATGATGATTTCATTATTCAATTAGAAGTTTCGTTCCGTTGTACAGTTCCTATAATGACTCTAGCTCATAAAGTAGCAGGCGATCCTAAAAAGGTTGAAGGTAGAGCAGGGGCCGAGCCCATTTGGCACCAAAGTGAAAATTATATAGATCTTATTGAAACGCTTGTGGATTGGTCACGCGGATTATTACGCGGCGACCCCAATAAATTAATAGCATTGATTTGTCGCTATCCGAAACAGGCAATGGAGATAAAAGAGGAAATGGAAGCATATTTACCGGGTGAAGTTCGATTAGGTCATAGAGATCAGTTTTCATTTGAGCCTGGGATTCTTATCACTAATATTCACCAAGTGAAAGGATTGGAGTTTGATTCAGTTGCTTTGGTGGAACCAGATGAAGAAAATTATCCTAAAAAACGGGAAGAAAGTAGAAATATGATTTACGTGGGGATTACGCGAACTCAAGATGATTTGTTACTTGCAACGATTCGGCCCTATTCGGCTGTTTTAACGGGTTATTAAAGCTGGTTAATAGGTTAATGGAAATTGGAGAAAACGAGTTGATCAGTTACAAAGTTTTTTTTATTTTGGTTTTATAGCCCCATGAAAAAAAAATATCTTCTTATAATTGAATATGAAGGTACTAGTTACTGCGGCTGGCAAGTACAAACAAATGGAACTTCTGTGCAAGAGTTAGTAGAAAAAGCACTTAGTAAAATCACTAAAACCGAAACTACGATTTTAAGTTCTGGGCGCACCGATGCAGGGGTTCATGCAGAAGCGATGCCTGCGCATTTTGTGACGGAATCAAAAATGAAAACGTTCGAGTTCATGTTTGCTTTGAACAGTTATCTTCCGCTTGATATCACAATTAAAGATGTTCGGAAAGTCCCTATGTCGTTTAATGCCCGAGGCTTGGCAAAACGAAAACTTTATCGGTACACGATCTTAAACCGTAATTACCCTTCTGCTCTAAATTATCGTCGCTCCTGGTTTATTCCTCATGATCTGGATGTAGCTGCTATGCGCAGAGCTGCAAAATATTTTGTGGGTAAACATGATTTCACCTCTTTTCGGGCAGGCAACTGCAATGCAAAAACTCCGATACGAATTTTAAATAGGATTGAAATTTTTAAGGAGGAAGGTTTCCTTCAACTGGAGTTTGAAGGGAAAGGGTTTTTAAAACATATGGTGAGAAATCTAGTGGGAACTCTAGTTCATGTAGGACGAAAAAATATTCCAGCGAGACAGGTGAAAACTATTCTTTTGGCCCGTAACCGTAGATTTGCTGGCCCTACGGCCCCAGCCCAAGGTCTTTGCTTGATTAGAGTATCTTATTGATTCGATAATTATAAAAGTTTTTTACCATTTGGGTTGAAAATTTTGAAATGGCCTATTCCTCTTTTTGCCATGGCATATTTGAGCGCAGTCTGTACAACTCCCAACCCGTAAGAGACACTGCGGTTGAAACTGATAGATGATGCATCATCAAAATAAAGCGCAGGACAGGAAACCTCGCCTACTTCAAATCCAAAATATAATATTTGGCAAAGCATTTGGTTGTCGAATACAAAGTCATCAGAGTTATCCAAAAGAGGAATAGTTTCTAAAACTTTTCGGCTGAATGCTCGATATCCGGTATGATATTCAGATAGTTTTTGCTGGATTATCGTATTTTCAATTAAAGTAAGAACTCTATTAGATACATATTTATAAATTGGCATTCCCCCCTTCATAGCTTTATTGCCAAGAATACGTGATCCAATAACTGCATCAAACACACCCTCTGCAATCATAGAAGCCATGGCAGTTATAAGTTTTGGGGTGTACTGATAATCGGGGTGTAGCATGATGGTTATATCGGCATCTAAATCTAATGCAGCCTTGTAACAGGTTTTCTGGTTGCCTCCATAACCCTTGTTTTGATTATGTACGAAAGTTTTAATTCCTAAACTTTTTGCAACCTCTACTGTCTGGTCCTTGCTGGCATCGTCCGTAAGTATAATCTCATCCACGATATTTTTTGGGATTTCATCGTAGGTTTTTTGTAGGGTTTTTTCAGCATTGTAGGAGGGCATCACAACGCAAACTCTTTTACTATTAATCATGGGTCGCTTTTCTTTGAGTTTTATGTCCGGCAAATATAATAGTTTAAATATAATTTTTTACAACATACTTTAGCTTCGAAACCCTTCTGCATGTTAATATTACCGCTGGTTTTGGATACTTAGCAATATAATGGATTGATAGGAGTTTGCCTGTAGATGAAAACTGAATTTAACATTGCTGTTCTTCCGGGTGATGGGATTGGACCCGAAGTGATTTCCGAAGCAATAAAAGTTATTAAAAGAATCGAATCTAAACTAAGTCTAAAGTTAAATTTGAACCAAGCATTGGTTGGGGGAGCGGCTTATGATGCCACGGGTCATCCTTTGCCTGATGCAACACTGGATATCGCTAAAAAGGCTGATGGGGTTTTGTTAGGTGCGGTGGGCGGTCCAAAATGGGAATCAATAGATTTCTCCTTACGCCCTGAACGGGCTTTGCTAGGTCTTCGTTCTAGTTTGGGACTCTATGCTAATTTACGTCCAGCGAGGATTTTTCCCGCTTTGTTGGATGCATCGACTCTGAAGCCTGAGGTGGTAGACGGATTGGACCTTCTGGTTGTCCGCGAATTGACTGGAGGAATTTATTTTGGAGAGCCACGTGGGGTCGGCACTAATGATAAAGGTCTTAGGCATGCGTTTAATACTCTTGTTTATTCGGAACCAGAAATACAGAGGATTGGAAAGATGGCTTTTGATGTAGCAAAGAAGAGGAATGGCAAGGTTTGCTCAGTTGATAAAGCTAATGTTTTGGAAGCTACCGGATTCTGGCGCGAAGTGGTGACGAAACTGCACGCTCAATACTCTGATGTGGAACTATCACATATGTATGTGGACAATTGCGCTATGCAATTGGTTCGAAATCCCAAACAATTTGATGTCATCCTCACGACCAATATGTTTGGTGATATTTTGAGTGATGAGGCTTCAATGTTGACTGGTTCAATTGGCATGCTACCTTCAGCAAGCCTGGGTGAAAAATATGCAATGTATGAACCTATTCATGGAAGTGCTCCTGATATTGCTGGGAAAGATC
>CAYYIR010000131.1:0-5841 GCA_964471995.1 uncultured Nitrospina sp.
ACGACAGCTATTATTAAAGATGAACCGATTTCAAGAATTGCATCTTTTTTTGCAGCAAGAATGAAATCGACAATGAAGACAATAGAAAGTACGGCAAGAAAAGGTGTATACGCTTCAACCTGCTTTACTAACCGATTTAAAAATCGGTTTAATAAAACACCGGCAAAAATAGGTAAAACTACAACCGTTATCGTTTTTATCAATAATCCTAGCGTGTCGACGTTAAGAGATAAGCCTGTAAGTTCAAGCGAGAGAGACTCGACCCATAGAGTGGTGAGAAGTGGTGTGAAAATTACAGCCATCAGAGTGGATACAGTGGTCAAGCTTACGGAAAGGGCGACATTAGTTTTTGCAATAAAACAAACTACATTAGAAGCTGTTCCTCCTGGACAACAGGCAACGAGAACCAGCCCAATAATAAAATCGATAGGCAAATGGAAAACTCGCGCGAGCAAATATCCAAAAAAGGGCATGACAGTGTATTGCAGTCCGACTCCAATTAAAATTGATTTCGGAATTTTAAGTACACGAGCGAAATCTTCGAACCTTAGGGTCAAGCCCATGCTGAGCATGATTATTGCCAGAAAATATGGTATCCAGGTAGGCTGAAACCAGGTAGCAGTTTCCGGTTTCCATAAAGCTAACCCTGCACCAGTGAGTACCCAAACAGGGAAGAGGTTTGCTAATGAAACAAAAAATTTTTCAAGAGGATTCACAAAGAATCAGGGTTTTTGTGCAATGATGCTTGAATAGGCCTCTCTTGCATCATCGTAATCCCGATAGCGGTGAATTCGCATTCCTTTAAAAATATCGAGGAGTTCGTTTGTATTGAGGGCCCATTTTGCATTGAACTCTCGGTATTTTAAGTAGTCGATATTATAGGTTTCTACTAAAACCATACCTTCTGGCTTGAGCGCATCGTAGAATTTTTTAAAAAGCCCCCGATTCATATAATAGGTACAAATAATAAGATCGTAACTGTTGGGTTCAAGTTCTACGGTTTCCAGATCCACAACTTGTGTTTTGATTTTGACATTATTTTTTGCTGCCAGTGCATGTGCTTTTTCCAAACCTTTTTCTGAAATGTCGAACCCTGTCACATTAAATCCCTTGGTGGCGAGGTAAACACCATTTCTACCTTCTCCCATTGCTAAATCGAGGGCTTTGCCTTTTTTGAGAATGTGGATGTTATCCACCAAAAACGGAATAGGCTTTTCTCCAAAGAGGTATACCTTCGTATCATATTTTTTATTCCAGCGATCTTTATCTTTGGGTTTGCTATCTGCGGGAGACGTGCAAATAAAAACAAACAAACCAATAACGAATAAAGCTTTTAATAGTTTGATTTTGTTGTGAAATTTCATGAGGTAGACCTTTAGAATTATCCTCTTATCTTAACGAATTGGATGTCCCTGTTCAACCTGATTTCCCCGTTTACTTAGGCTTGTCAAGTAGGTAGAATTGAAGTGAATCAAAATAAAAATTAAAAGACCAAATACCTTCTTAATGGAGTGGGAAATGTTTCGTGAATCAAAATTGATCCCGGTAATTTTAATAGTTTTTTTAGTATCAGTTTTTGCGTCCAATGCTTTTTCCATAGAGATTGGGAGGCCGGTTGCCGAATCTCCGGATAAGCGATTTGCAAAGTTTCCAAATGGAACTATTTTGGATCGAAAAACCAATTTGATCTGGATGGAAAAAGATTATTGGCAAATGGAAGCCAAATGGGTCAATTGGTATACAGCAAGAGAATATGCGCAAAAAATGAATCATAAAAGATTTGGTGGTTATCAGGATTGGCGAATACCCACAGCAAAAGAAGCTGAAACCTTATACGATCGTAGAAAGCGAAATACGGATAAAGATGGTGATAAAATTTTTATTGATAGCATGTTTCCCAAGGGCGCAGGATGGGGAACCTGGAGCAGTGACGAAAAACGCAACAAGGCGATTACTGTATCTTACAAAGACGAAGGTGGTCAGGCCTATCAAGATAAAATTTCAGGGGTTGACGCCTTTTTAAGGCTGGTGAGAAATGCGGCGCCCTCAACTAAAAAATAGCCCCGAATTTCTGATTTTTGTGTGCTCCAATGCGAAAAATAATATTTTGTTTCTTCTTTATTCTCATCCTCATGCCTTGGAGCCAAGTAAGTGCTTTCCATGCTGATATTTATGAGCCGCGTGTTCCCGCTGAACTTTTGGAGGAACTTCAAGACATGGATAATCCTTTTCCAGCTTCGCCTGAGCAAATTGTGCTGGGAAAAAAGGTTTATTTTGGCAAAGGATTATGTGTAACCTGCCATAGCGAAAATGGCAAGGGTGTAAAGCTTCCAGGTCACCCTCCTAGAGATTTCACTGATAAAAAATGGCAGGAAACCAGGACCGATGGCGAAATAATGTGGGTCTTAAGAAATGGCAGTCCAGGAACGGAAATGCCCGTCAGAGTAGGTAAGGTTATCAATGAAGAAGAGGGTTGGAGTGTGATCCACTTTATCCGGACTTTTGTAGATAAAAAATAATTTTGAAAATAAACGGAATACAACAGAAATGAAATATAGAATTCTAAATTCTGTAATGAAAAAGTCAGTATTATGGGTTTCTGCATTGCTTGGATTTTTTATTTTTAGCATGTTGGCTGAGGTCTGGGCGGGTTCACCTATAGGTCATGGGCGAAGACAAAACTCACGAGCATTTCAAGGCCACCATGGGCAAGGTTTTATGGGTGAAGGAATCTGCCCGCAAGTTAGAACTACCATTCAGGCACCGGATAATATTCTGACTCAGTCTAATCCACTGGAGAAAAGCCGAGAAAATATTTACGCGGGAGAGTCCTTGTTCCAAATTGAAGCGCAGCCAACGGCTTGTAAAATTTGTCATGGTGTAACGGGAAATGGATTTGGGATCATGGCGCAAGGATTGAATCCTCCTCCCAGAAACTTTACCTGTCGCTCAACAATGGAAACTATTTCAGACGGTCAATTGTTTTGGATCATTCGTAATGGTTCTCCCGGGACAGGAATGCCTGCATTTAAAAATCTGAAGGATCGTGAAATCTGGAAGATTGTTCACTATATAAGAAAACTCTCTTATAAAAAACGTTAATGCCAAAACCAATCGTAATTTTTGTTTTGACGTTAAGTATTTTTTTTTATTCGATTTTGTTTGCAGAAGAGAAGCCTGTTTTTATAGAAGCTGTCTATTCTAGTGAGGGTTCAGAAAAAAATGTAAAACTAGTTTCGGGAATTTGTCCTCAAAACAGAAAAACTAAAAAAGCTCCGGGAAGATATCTCAAGAAAACGAATCCGCTCATTCCAACTAAAGAAAATATAGATAAAGGCAGGAAACTTTTTTTAAAAGATGCCAAACCAACTGCATGCAAACTATGTCATGGGAGTCGGGGAAACGGTAACGGAAGCCTTGCTAGAAGGATGGAACCGCCTCCTAGGAATTTTACTTGTGAAAAAGTGATGGAAGATTTGCCGGATGGACAGTTATTCTGGGTGATTAAAAATGGTTCAAAAGGCACGGCTATGCCTGCACATAAATTTTCTTTGAGGGATGATCAAATTTGGCAATTGATTTTATTTATACGGAAATTTTTAGAGACTTAAATAAATAATTTTGTGAAGACATTAATTAATTTAGTTCAAAATTACACCCGGAGTTTAAATATGTTCAGATGGTTGGGTTTCTCTTTGGTTTTTTTCTTGTATTTCCTTATACCCTCCTCGGTTGTGGCAGGGAATGATGGTTTTGCTGAGAAGATTATTAATAGCCAATGTAAAGGTTGTCATAGGTTCGATGGAAAACCAAAATCCAAATTTGAGCTTAGAGCCCCTGATCTAATGTGGGGAGGGGTAAAATTCCAGAGACCTTGGTTGGTTCGGCGATTGTTGGGGCAAGAAGATAATCTCTATCCTTACTCATACCGCTGGGATAAATTACGGCTATCATTGAAGCATATGATTTTGACTCGGGAAGAAGCAGTCATAGTTGCAGATTATATGGAAAAAAAATTCCTAGATTCCCGTGTTAAAAAAAGTTTTTTCGATATGTCGACCTTCACAAAAATAGAGGCAAAACTGGGAGGCAAGATATTCCGAGAATATTCTTGTCTGGGTTGCCACCAGATTAAAGACAATGATGGGAAATTGATTGGGGGTCCCATCAGCGTAACACTCTTTGATGCGGGAAACCGTTATACCCTAGATTGGTTGAGCCGATTTGCAGAAAACCCGCAGGATTTCACACCACATAGTGGCGAATATATTGCCGATATCAGCGAAAGGAAGGCGCGACATTTGATTGGCTATTTAATGACTTTAGGTGTTAAGGATTTTAAATTTTATGAGCCTTGGAAGTCGAAAGAATTTAAAAATGCTGATATTGAACGTGGGGCAAAAATTTACAAAGAGTATTGCGTGCAATGCCATGGAAAAAATGGAGAAGGAGATGGCCCAGGAGCAAAAGGGCTTAATCCGAAACCTGCTATTCATAATGAATTGCCTCTTAATGATTATCCGGATGATTACCTCTTTAACCTTATTTTTTATGGAGGAAAAAGCGTCGGCAAATCGCCCAATATGCCGGATTGGGGTATGACTCTATCGAAACAAAGTCTAGCCGATGTCATTGCCTACCTTCGTTCCAACTTTAAGGGCGAATAAATTTTTTAGATAAACCGCTCCTGTAGTTCTTCCAAAAGCCGTTATCAATTGGCAGGCCTATTGATTAAATCAGTTTCTCTGCCAGTTGGGTTAACGGCCAATGCCCTAAACTCAGTAATATCAAAGCCCTATCCAACCTTGAATTTACTTGCCTTATACACTATATATTGTATATAATTTTTTAGAACACACAATATATTGTGCTATATGGGGTAGGGAGCAAATTCAAAAGAACTGAATACTTTAATAAAATCTTTTGGGTAATCAGTCTTTTTTGAACTGGTATTTAGTAAATTGAATTACTCCTTTCATCATTAAAACCCCTATTCAAAACCGGGTAATCTTCACTCATACGCTATATGTGTTTTCCCAAATTATCTTATTTTTGGGGTCTGCTAAGGCTGTTATTTTTACTTATTGCGATTTTAGTCATGGTAAATTTAACAATCTATGTTCCCTTTACGCGCCTTGCGTCTGCTCAAGTGCCTCTGGAAGCTCAGTCGGAGAACATTGAGAAATCTCTTCGCCAATCACTCCCCAAAGAATTTCCCTCCGACTCTAAAGCTCCAAAAATAAAAAATAAAACTGGACCCACCGGCAAGGCCTTCGCTGCGGGTCCTACATTTTTTCTCAAGAAGATCAAACTCATAGGTAACTCGGTGATCAGTGATGAGCGGTTAATGTCCTTGGTTGATCTAGGCGAGGGACAGGATGTCAACTTGAGTATGCTGAATGCCATGGCTGATAAGATCACAGCTTTTTACGCGTCTGAAGGATATCTTTTAGCACGCGCTTTTATCCCGAAGCAGGAAATTAAAGACAACACCGCGGAGATAACCATTTTTGAAGGAAGAATCAATAAAGTTGTTGTTCAAGGCAACAAGAAACTGAGTAAAGAAAGTATTGAGAAAAGAATGAAGATGGTCCAGAACCAGTTGGCAGTTAAAGAACAGACCCTGGAGCGGGTGCTTTTGGAACTCAACGAAATGATGGGAGTGGAGGTCACTACCGTGTTGAAGCCAGGTGAACTACCGGGAACCTCGGATCTGGTGCTGGATGTCGCTGAGTCTAAGCCTTACACCGTTTCTTTTGATTCGGATAATTTTGGTTCGCGCTTTACAGGGCCTGAACGTTATGGGTTGAGCATGACCTACGCCAATATTTTTACTTTGGG
>CAYYIR010000132.1:0-5731 GCA_964471995.1 uncultured Nitrospina sp.
AAAGAATAGCCATAACGGGAGCTGAAATTTTAACTGCGGTTGTAAAAGTAGCAGAAAAAAGGTGCAGCACATATTCAGGAGTTACGCTGGCAAAATTAATTTCGAAAGGGTTAATCACAAAAAAACTATCTACAATCGCTTGAAAAATATAATGATGTGCATCAATAGCAAGAAAAATAAAAACAGCAAGGATATTCTGTAACTGCGCCGTTACAGAAACCTGAGTATCTGTCTGCGGATCAATGACATTTACTACCCCGAATCCCATTTGGAAATCCACTACAGTTCCTGCGACCTGAACCGCCGCAAATATGAGTCGGGAAATGTAAGCAATACCTAAACCTATTGTCATATCGACCATTAAGAATTTTGACAAATCGAAAAGTCCCTTTGGTTCTGGTATAGGCCTATCTTGAACTAAAGGAAAAATAGCAATAGAAAGGAAAAGAATTAAACCAATTTTCAAAACTGCAGGAATCTGTCTACTGCCTAAAATAGGAACAAAAATAATCATTGCTCCTACTCGAAACAGTACAAACAGAAACCTCTCAAATTCCGCATAATTAAGATTTAAAATATCCATTACTGGATGTATTCAGGAAAATTGTTTAAAATTTTTGAAGTGAATGTGAGCATTAACTGCATCAACCAAGGAAAGAAGAGTAATATAGAGAGAAAAACCGCTAGAATTTTAGGAATAAATGTTAGGGTGATTTCCTGAATCGATGTTACCGCCTGGAAAATAGAAACGGCAAGACCGGTCACCAACCCAAAACCTAGCATGGGAGCAGATAAAAGCAGAGTTGTTTTAATACTCTCCATTGCAAAATCAATAATAAATGCCTGTGTCATAGTCTATCTATCCCCCAAAACTTCTCATCAAAGATCCTACCGTCAAATACCATCCATCCACCATGACAAATAACATCAGTTTGAAAGGTAAAGAAATTAAAACAGGCGGCAGCATCATCATACCCATCGAAAGCAAGATACTGGCGACAACCATATCCAAAATCAAAAATGGTATATAGATCAAAAACCCAATTTGAAATGCGGTCTTTAATTCACTAATAATAAAAGCAGGAATGAGAGAACTCATATCCAATTCTTGATTGGTAGTTGGTTCCTTTCCAGAAATATCGACAAACAACGACAAATCTTTTTCGCGGGTTTGACGCAACATAAATGTCTTGAGAGGTTCGCTTGCTTTTTTAAGGGCATTAGTTTGAGAGATTTCTTCATTCAAATATGGCTGCAAGGCTTTATCGTTGATCTCTGTCCAAGTAGGTCCCATCACAAAAAGTGTTAAGAACAAACCCAGCCCAACCAAAATCTGGGTTGGAGGAGTTTGCTGTGTACCCATTGCCTGCCGGAGAAACGATAAGACTATAATGATCCGTGCAAACGACGTAGTCATTATTAATATTGAAGGAGCCAAGGCTAGAATGGTTAGAAGAAATAAAACTTGCAAGGCACTAGATACTTTTTCTGGATCTTCAACATCATCTACCCCCAACTGAATTGAAGGAAGAGAAACGGCTTCTGAGGAAGAAACCATACATCCTAAAAATGATGTCGTTGCCAATACAAATAATAGAAAAATTATTTTTTTTGTCATGCTCTTGCCGTTTTCATTTTTCCAATTTTTTGCAAAATTTGTTCTTTGGTATCAGCAGCTAATTTCTCTTTTGTTTTCTGGGGTTTTGCAAACTTGCTAAGGTAGCTTGAAAACTGACCCATGACCTTTTCTTTGCCTGAAGGTGTTCTATCCTTAACATCCTCAACCAGATTAGAATTCCAACCCTTTACATTTATTCCTTTATTTCCTGAATTTTTTATTTCTTCAATCTTTTCATCGTTCGTAATACTGGTAAGAAGTGTGATGTTCTCTTGAGATACACCAAGCACCAAAACCTCTCCCGCTACTTCTACCAGGGCGATATTTTTTTTCGGTCCTAGAAACCAAGTACCCAGAACACTAACCAACTTATCTCCCCCACCAAATGCTGTGTTTTTCAAAACGTATTTTTTAAAACCAAAAAATATCAAAAACATTAAACCGAGCACTACAGCAAACATGGAAATCATTTTCATTCCAGATGGAATAACCTGCAACTGCTTCCCTGTAGGCCTTGAGTCTTTCAAGGAAAATACCGTATTTTCTTTGGTGGAAACTTTAGCTCCAGCCTTTTTTAGTTGTGGTTCTATTTTTTCTATATTTGAATCTGTTAGCGCGGCTTTTTTTATTTGATCTACAAGAGGAGCCATCCCTATTCCTGCACGTTTAACCTTAACTTGAGGTTTTGTTTTGGTAGGTTGGTTGTCTTTAATTGTAGTGGGGTAAGAGCTCGTTTCAGGTTGGGGTGGTAATGTATCTTTTTTACTTTTTATTTTTTCCGATGCACGGCTAAGGAATTGTGCCAGTTCATCAGCACCCATAATGTCTAAGTTTGTATTTTTGTCTTTTGCAATATATTTATTTTTTGAAGACGCAAAAGAAGAAGATGACCCTATCGAATCAAACCGTATAATCATGAACCTACCCTGTGATACAAGTTTGAATTTCTTTTCAATACCTGTTACCCCAGGCTTCACATGAAATCGCACTCTTAAAGTTTTATTGTTAAACTGACTAACAAAAACTTTTTCTATTAAAGAACTCTCTGCAGGAAAACTCTTTTTTGAAGGCGAAACAAAAGCTTCCGGAAAATCAATTTGCACAGATTTTTCATAAAATACCGGTTCAACCCAATCAACCACTGGCTTTTTGAATTCTAGGCGAACAATATGACCATTCCTCATTAAATGGGAATGAATATTTTTTAATCCATTTAAGGAGTCCCATTTCCTGTTGTCTTTTGAATGAATATTTGCCCCAGCCAAGTTATTGACTAAAAGTAAAAATATTGGAATGAAAGTTAAGCTTTTTAAAAATAGTTTCATTGATAGCACCTTTGCATATTTTTAACCCGTCAAAAAAACAGACGTTTTTAGTTTGATTATTTAAGATTGCAAAGGACGTACCTAAATGTCCAACAAATTGATTTTTTATTAATTTTATAGGAGGGAGATTTAAATGATAGAAATGAGCGTGGATATCCCTAGAGAAATTGAGGGTTCAGAAGGGTATTTCTCTCGCATAGACCTATAGGTTTATGCGAGAGATTGAACACGTTCCATGGGTGAAACGATATCTGTAAGCCTTACACCAAACTTCTCATTTACAACAACGACTTCACCACGGGCCACCAATTTCTGATTTACCAATACTTCAAGAGGTTCGCCCACTAGTTTCGTCAGTTCAATCACAGAACCTTGCCCTAATTGCAAAAGGTCATTAATCAGCATTTTACTTCGACCCAGTTCAACCGCAACAGTAAGTGGAATATCCAGAATGAGATCAAGGCTTTTGGTTTCACCCCCTGTTGTCGGTGTTGCATCATTAGCTACCTCGGTACCCTCTTCACCCGGTGTTTCAATATCTTCAATATCATCTAAGGCTTCAAAATCTTCCTTTGCAGCTTCATCTTCCATAATTTTACCCTTCCCTTTCAATTGTTTCTGTTAACTGAACTGCCTTATTCCCGCGGGAAACACCCGGGAATCCCTTGAACTTAGGGAGCTGTTCTACCTTTAGCATTAATGGATCAGTAACATCATTACCTAGCATGATGGTATCCCCTACTTTGTATTTCATTAAATCTTGTGGCGTTACTTTTGTACTTCCCAACTCTGCAACCAACTCGATTTCTGTTGTCAAAAGCTCTGAACGCAAACGTCGAACCCAAACCTGATCTATTTCCATTTCTTCACTTTGGAACTGTGCTTTTAGTTTGGGAATAACGGGCTCAATCGCCGCATAAGGAAGACAAATTGTTAAAGTCCCAGATATATGTTCCATTTCAATTTCAAAAAGCATGACCAGAACAATATCGGTAGGAGGAACAATAGCAGCAAACTGAGGATTAACCTCTGAACGAACAAAGTTGGTTGTCACGGCATGAACCGGACGCCAGGCACCTTCCAAATCTTCCAAGGCACTTAAAACCACACTTTTGATCATTTTGGTTTCAATGGAACTAAAATCCCTGCCAGTAAGATCGTCTTCTTTGGTACCTGATTCTCCGAAGTTAGTTCCCGCACCTCCGAAAAATGTATCCACTACGGCAAAAACAAGTTTATTTTCAACAAGTATAAGGCCATGTCCACGCAAAGGCTCCATACGAAAAATATGTAAACTGGATGGAACAGGTAAGGAACGCAGGAAATCGCCAAACTTGATCGTATCAGTGGAAACGGTGTTGACATTGATAGACTTTCGCATCAATGTGCTAAAGGAGTTTTTGAATAATCTGGAAAACATCTGATTAATGATGTCCAGAGTAGGTAGGCGCCCCCTAATGATCTTTTCCTGACTAGTCAGGTCATAAGGGACAACCCCTGTTTCTTCATCGGGGCCCTCATCGGTTTCGGTCGCAACCTCACCATCACCGACACCCCTCAACAACGCATCGACTTCTCCCTGAGATAAAACCTCACCTTCACCCATTATTCTTGCCTTTTTTTAAGTATCTAATATATAAAATTTTATCACTGAATAATAAATTCAGTAAAATACGCATCCTTTATATGCCCCACCACTAAAAATCTATTGACCCGGGTAGTAACTTCATCTTTGAGTTTAAATTTTCCCTGCACGGAGTAAACATCTTCAAAAGATTTACTACTCAATAAAACAAGAATAGAATCGGTAACTTTTTGAATATTTTCTTTTAATTCTACGTGTACTTCAGGGGTACTCAACTCTAATGAAATCGTAACTTTTAGAAACCGTTTTCCTGCACTTCCAGCAAGATTCACGATAAAAGGGTCCAGAGGAAACATAACTCCCAGAGTTCCTTCTTCTTTCAATTCCTTTGGAGCACCCTCCTTGCCTTCAGCTGGGGCTTCCTCTACTGGTTTTTCCTGGAAAAAATTAATATAGGCAAAATACCCACCTCCGCCTAATACCAGCAGACCGACAATAATGCCAATGATCATTCCCCATGGCTTTTTTTTACCAGCTGCTTCCGCATCTTCAAGATCGTCTAATATATCCTCGTCTTCAGCCATAATCTTTCTCCCGCCCTGTTATCGTAAATAAATAATTCATTTAAACTATAAAAATCAGGGGCTTAATTAATCTTTTTTCTATCTTTGAGCAATTTGTATGCCAAAAAACCTTGAACACATTAGAAACCAGATAACCCTATATATCTAAATACTTTTATCTTAATAGCCTTGAATGATCAACAAATCATTAAAGGGCAACTTTCTCCTCTAAGGTCATAAGTTTGACGAAAAAACATCCAAATAATAATTCCAACCTGGCTGGAACAATGAGGATTTTTTGAGAAAAGCTAACCCCAAGGATGCAAAGTTTTATGGGAATTTTAATTAATGTATTATTTTACCGCATTCAATTCTTTTTCACATAACTAATTGTTTTCTAACTAATTGTTTATACCGGAGGAAAAAGTATTGTGCCTTGAGGAAAAATTTTAACCTATTAAAAACGCATAGGTTACTAAATGGCTAACTTCCAACTACTCAAACAATTAAATTACAGGTAAAAATAAAAAAAATGTAGAAAAGATTAGAAGATTGGTTCAGGGTCTTAAAAGCGAAAGGTCAGCATGGAACCCAAATAAGTAATATCTGAACCATTAGAAGTTTGCTTAAGAAATTTGCC
>CAYYIR010000133.1:0-5718 GCA_964471995.1 uncultured Nitrospina sp.
CAATAGAAACGTCTCCATTGCTCTGTTTCCCCACCTACTTGCTATGCCTAGGAGGGGTCGACTTATATTCCTCATCTCACAGCATCGATATCTGCTTCGTGTTCAATTAATAGTGTAGCTTTTTCTATATCACCCTCATGTGCCATATCGTGTAATAGCATGGTTTGATGCCAATTCATATGATTAGCGTCCATTCCTCTTTCCAACAGATGTTTAGCTATCTCATAATGCTTAAAATAGTAATATCGACCCCATTTGGAAATTTTTGGCACTCTGGCACCATAACTCAACAGCAAATCCAGCATTTCTTTATTTCTTGGAAACAATTCGAAAAAGTTGAAATACCGCCCAGGTTCAAACTCTAAATAAGTTGCCGGGTTTTTTTCTCCGTAAGCTTTCGCCTCTATCGCTCTTTGCTTGAAAAGGAGGATCAATTCATCGGCAGCATTTTTAGCAAATTCTTTAGCAATTTGAGTTTGCACTTCTGTAAGTTTTGGATGATCGGGAATCGTATTAAAAGTCTTGTTGAAATTTACTTGGAAGGCAAAGGATTTTTCAGGTTTATCCTGATTGCGCATGAACACCACCACATAATTATAATCAAAAAAAGGATTCGTATGGTAATAGTCTTCAAGGACATAGGTATAAATGTAGTCTTCTTGTTCAAAACGGTAGGTCAAGACCGATTTTTCACTTTCCTGTTTGTTAACTACCTTATAACTTTCGATGACATTTACCTTTTATAAATTATCTTATTTTTTTAAAGATTCAACATTGGAAAGATTCGAAATCGAAATCCTTTTTATTTTAATTTAATCAGCGCGGAAGTGGAGAATTTGCAAAACCGGGGAATTTATTATGCACGCCTTTCTCCCTTTCGCGTTTTTCTACATCTCTTACTGCACGAACCGAATCTTTAGTAATATCTTCCTTATGATTAGAATTTGCATGGCCGTATCTATAGTAAAAAATAGCAGCTGTTGAGTGTGGCATTTCTGTTGTAGTCCAGCTTGTAAAACCACCGCCTGGTGAAAAAGCTTCACTGATGAAAATATCCATTCGATCCATATCCTTTATACTGTGATTTTCATCGTGAAGGCTCTCCGCCTCCTCCAAGGTTGGCATCCGCCAATCTGTATATCCTGCAAATTTTTGAAGCTCCAAATCACGAATATATTTAAACGCTTTATACCAATTCGTCCACTGGCTTGTATCCTGAAACGAGTCTGTTTGTTTCCACATTAATTTAGTTTCAAGATCCGTTACTGTTCCATCTCCATTATCAACAAATCTTTTTTTCAATTCCAATTCCCACTCCTTCATTTACTTTCAAATCAAATCATCATCTTTTTCAATTTCACGAACCAGACGCGAAGATCCTCTCGAGGTACGATAAATATCATCATACATTGTCACACCTTTTCTAAAACTCAACCGAACCCCTTGCACCTTATGTCTCACATCACTTGTCCAACATAGAAACCCACAGCCCGCGGCAAATAATTCAGACAAGAAAATGATTTTACCCTGATTATCAGAATTTTTTTTGTTCTTATCAAATAGACTTTTTGCTTCATTAGCTGTCGGCAGTCTCCAGTTAGAAAACCCAGCAAATCTTTTTCTATTTAAAGTTTCAGCAAACTCTTTTACCTGTAACTGGTTCATCCATTTACCGGTAAACTGCCAAGTATCCTGTTTAAGCCATACTAACTTCTTGGAACAATCAATAACCGTATCATTATCGCCTTCAACAAAACGTACTACAGGTTTGATGTCAGAGTGTTCATTCATGAATTAATTCAGGAATCTTTTTTAAATGTACGCAACGCACGCACTCCATGGCTTCGTAAACCCATCTGATGCCATTTATAGTCACCATTATAGAAATGGAACCGAATGGCCGATCCTTTTTCTGTCTTGTGAAGGGTTTTTGTCCAGGATGTTTGACCAGCTCCCGGTGAAAAACCTTTGATCAAAAAGATTGTGTCGCCATAATTGTCTGTTACTGGGTTTGCCGGATCATAAATCGACTGCGCCTCTTTTCGAGTTGGCATTCTCCAGTCCTGATAACCGGCAAATTGACTCCTGTTTAATTCAACCACATAAGTTTTGGCTTCCTCCCAAGTCACCCATTTATCCAAATCCATATACGAATCATCTGTCTTCCAAAGGAGACCTGTTTTATGGTCCGCAATCGTGCCATCGTCTCGTTTTTCGATTCGCACAAACTCTGAATCTTTTTCCTCATGCTTATTATCCCTAACTAATCTAACCGCACTAGGAAAGCCATCATTTTCTTTTGCAAGCCAATACTCATAATCGGACCTAAAATCATAAGACATGGCCGCTTTAGCTCCCCTTGTCTGGCTTGTCCACGTTGAAAATCCGCACCCAGAAGGAAAAATTGGATCTAAATGAATTTCGCAACCTTCTACATCTAAATTGCTCGCTTCTACATCGAATAAGTATTTTGCTTCTGAAGCCGAAGGCATACGCCAATTAATATGACCCGCAAACTTTTCTTCATTCTTTTTGCGAGCCAACTCCAAGCTTTCATGCCAAGTTATGAGCCGACCCAACTCCAACCATGTATCTTTTTTCATCCACATTATCCCATGTTTAGTGTCGGTCACGGTTTCATCGCCGTTATCAATGTACTGCGCCTGAATTGTTTCGGTCATGGGAATTTACTTTCTTCTTGGAGCTACTTGTTTTTTTAAAACAGCATCTTTTCGACATATCCTTACTGAGCCGAAAGAATACTCTTCCACGGTCACCACCTTGCCCGCGCTATAGTCAAACCGGGGCCTTCTGGTGGAAGTATCTCCTGCAATCCACCCCGTTTTGAAAGCACCTTCAGGAAAAATTGGATCTATGTGAAGATTTGCATCTCCCTTCCCTGGAGTCTCACAATTCTCGTCATACAAGGAAGTAGCTTCATCTATATTAGGCAACCGCCAATCATCGAAACCACCTATTTTTCTAAGGTTTTTATTATCAGCAAAGGTAACAGCCTCATGCCAATTAAAAAATTTTCCTTTGTCCTGCCAGGAATCTTTTTTCAACCAATAGACACGGGTTTTACTATCAAAAACAACATCACGGCCTTTTTCAACAAACCTTTTCGGCTTATCATCTTTTTTTTCTGGTAGTTGCTCCTCTACCTTCTGCGGTAAATTTTCTTCCATAGTAGAATCCATGATCCGGTTTAACGGGTGGTTATTATATGAATTAGTTTTATTCCCCGGTATAGCCTATCTCGACACTATCTTCATCGACATTTACAATAACCGGAACAATGTATTGATCATTGGAATATTCCAACAATTTTTTTAATCCATGCGGGTCTTTATCAACATTAATATAAATAAAAGAACGATGTTTATCTTTAAAATCCGTTATGGCTTTTTGCGTATGCGGGCAGTCGTCTTTTCCAAAAATCATGTAGTGGCTCACAAAATCCCTATTCCGTCTTAAAAACAACTAAAGACAAACAAATAATATTAGCGTTCGAATGTTTTTGTTTCTTTTCGCCATTCAGGTTCCCATTCCTCCTGAATAACATCCCGGGTAACTCTGCAATGCGAGTATTCGTTATCTTTATGTTCCCACATTTCATTGCCAGTGACGAAACTAAATTTTTGAGCATATTGTTGATAATCCGGCTTTTCTTCGTAAGTCCAAGTGTTATGTCCACCCCCCGGCTCAAAAAGTTCAGAGATGTGGGTTTCCGCCCCATCCTTATCCGTATTGGATTGTGTAAAAGAAAAGACGTTTTTTGCTTCTTCACCACTGGGCAATCTCCAATCATCAAAGCCGGCAAATTGTTTTTCATTAAGCATCTCGCAATAATCCTGGGCTTCAAACCAGTTAATTCCATATCCAAATTCTTTAAAGGAATCATCTTTTTTCCACATCAGGTTTGATCGAGTATCACTTATAGTGCCATCTCCATTATCAACAAAGCTGGGAACCTCTTCCTCGACAAGAGCAACATTTTCCTCTTCCTCATCGCCCCACTCCTCTTCACCTACCCATTCGGTTTCACCCTCATCATCAAGAAGGTCAGGGTCTGAGGCCTCTTCAAAATCTTCCTGTTCGTCAGACATTTTTTAACTTCACCTTATAAAAAGATTTAATCCATGTCTCGCACCATACGAACCGAGGTTCCTGTGGTCGACACTGATTGATCAACACAGACTTCCTTTAAATCCGGGTAATAACATTTCCAAGCATAAGAATCGTAACGGGTCTCTGAAGTCCATACACTGGTCTCTCCTCCCGCCTGATAATTTGAAACACGCCGTGCCGGTTTTTTAGGCAAGTTGAGAAACATTTCCCGGTAGGGGTCCTTATTTTTTAAAATGGACCGCACCTCACTTTTACTCGGCAATCGCCAATCATTGTAACCGAGATAATTTTGCTCATTGCATGCTTTGACATAGGCTACTCCCTCATCCCAATTAAGCCATTTACCCAACTCTTGTCTTGAATCTTTTACAGACCACATGAGATCATTATCGTGATCTTCGATGGTTCCGTTTTCATTTTTTTTCCAATTTGGTTTGGGCAAATCCACACCTCAAATAAAACACCCCACCATCCTCGTCTTAAAAATGGCGTTTCCTTTTACCCTTCCCTACGCCACTAATGATAAGTTTAGTAAGCACCTACCCAATCTATTGAAGACAAGGAAATAGAGTGTTTGCTCTCTTTCGATTTATATAAAACCTGTAAATTCAATACTCCAAAATACCACTCGGAACCTATATTTTCAACTCAAATCAGAATCCTGAAAACCTCGGAAACCTTATGGATATTAGAAGATGGACCAAGAATTTGTTCAGACCATTAAAAAAAAATCCCCATTTTTCCCTAACACACAAAAACTATCTCCAACCTCCGCCCTGGGTTATTTTGTCTCTAATCTCAGGGACAAAGGTAACCTTGGTTTTTGAATTATCAAATTTTCCACGAACTAGGCGTGCGCTAGAATTTAACGTGTCTGTTGCTTCCTTATGACCACCGCTACCACTATTAAAAGAATAACAATAAGCAGTAATTTTGCCACGAACATGACTTGTCCAAGTATCATAGCCGCAACCTGCAGTAAATATTGGATCTAAGTGGATAACCATATCGTATTTATCCTTAATTTCTTTGTCGATGTCGAAAAGGGAGTGTGCCTCACGCTTATTGGGAAGTCGCCAGTCTTCATATCCGGCGAAAGCTTCTTCGTTTTTTTTTCCAAGATATTTTACAGCGCCAGGGTAAGTAACAAATTTCAACAGATCCAAATAGGAATCATTCTTCATCCACATCAATTGAGTAAGGGTATCCATTATGGTACCGTCTCCGTTATCAACAAACCTATTTTCTCCCATTTTTGCCTCTTCAAAGATTAATCTAAATTTGGATAGTTTATTTTATAGTCCAAACCTTCGATATCCAAAAAAAATCCAAAAAAAAAGCCGGGAGGCAAAAGCCCCCCGGCAAAAAATCTAAATTATATCTTATCGTGCGCCTTCTCGTTGCTGTCCTTGAGTCTGGCTGAACAGTCCACGTTCTGTACCTTCTGGTTGACCCATTCCCGGCTCAATATATGTTCCAGGTCTAACATGGTCCAGATGATAGTTACTTTGATAGGTCTTCTGAGAACCAGCATCTTTTTTCCACTCATGGCGGTTAGAATTTTCAACACGTGTGCGTTGGCAATTC
>CAYYIR010000134.1:0-5714 GCA_964471995.1 uncultured Nitrospina sp.
AAAGAGGTGCTTCAAGCTGCCAAAGAGCATAATATTGCCATGGTATTTACCGGAACGAGACACTTCAAGCATTAAAACCAAAAATTCTTAATTCCTATTTTTTCCCTCCAAGATCCCAGTAATAATTTGTCTTAAGAGCAAGTCTAATAATGTATTCAATATTAGCTATGATTTATATGTAAATAGTTTCATCTAAAAGCCGTTAAGCTATCAAGGTTGTCTAGCCTGTTTTAAATGTATTTCCCACTTTTGTACAAAATCACAATAAACTACTCCCTAATCAATACGGGATGTTTAAAAAATGAAAAAACTTAGTATTAAATTTATAAAATTCAGTATTTTTGGGATCATTATTTATAGTGGATGGTTAGCCTACCAAAAATGGGAATCGTTTAAACCAGTGTTGGTTAAGCTTGAAGAAAAACATCCAGAAAAATATGCACAAATGTGGGAAGAAGCTACGTCATTACATATTAGTGAAACGAAAAAATTGTATCGTGAGCTCGATAAAATGACTCTAGCAGATGTTATTGATCTTCGTTATAAAAAGTTTTTAGAAAAGAGAAACGCTGATAAAAAATTTATGGAGGAATCCTATGACAAAGAACTTCAAGTCCGGATTAAGGAAAGAAAATCTAAACTAGCAGATAATCCATCTAAAATAGAAGAATTAAAAAATCTTAACCAAAGCAAACCATTTAAAATTAGATTCGAAAAGTGGAAGGAATTGAAACCTTCACAGAAAAAACTAATTTTGCGGGATAAATGTATTAAATTTATTAAAAAGGAATTAGCCGACCGTAAAACCCAAAAAGGTATATTAAAAGCTTCCAAAGCTTTAACATTAATTTCCCGGGTTGGAAAAGAACCTTTAGAGATAGAAAACCTTTGCGAAAAATTAGTATCTAGTTCAACTAGTCAGAAAGATATTCAAGATTCAATTTTACGGTTAAAAGAATCCATGAACTTTTTTTATTTTACGCAATTATTAGATGAAACAGGTATCCCTAGAGGTACAGTTTTTCAATTCAAGGAGGAATTAAATAGGATGACTAGAGATTATAATGATTATTAAATATAGAAAGTTCAAGAAGAAGAACTTTTCTCTTCTTGATTTAATTTTTCTGTAATTGCTGTTATAGCAGTTGCCAATTGTTTGATCTCGGTGTTGGATTTTATTTCGGGCAATTCTGTCTTTCCGTTTTCCTCAGCAAATCTTACCAGTTTTTTCAGGGGTCGAATCACCATTTTGATAGTATAAAGGCCACCGATTATGGAAATGATACTTCCTAAAATTGCCATCCCAATCATTTCATTCTTAAGCTGGCCCGCACTACGCATGACCCTATCTTTTAAAAGTTCTAATTGATCAGGTTGCAAGGTCTCGGTGTTCATGGTGGCTACAATTCGTTCAACCTGCCCTAATTGAACATAAAGAAAAAAAGCCGCATAACCCAAACATGAAATTACTACAATATAGCCAGTCATTAAGAGATTAATTATGCTCTTTTTCTCGCCTGGTAGTTCGTCTCGAAAGATGGAATTTTTTGCCATTCTGGTTTTACCTTAGTTTAAACCTGTTGTTTATTGGAAGATTTTCTCACACACCAATTTTTTGCAGCAACTTTCGAGGAGAGTCCGGTTTTTTTGAGTAACCTCAGCTTCCCCTATAGAGATAAAAAGGTCAATACAAATTTCTCAAAAATAGACTTCCCTATTAGGTTTTTTTGTTAAAAGCACGGTTTAGTCGGTTCCAGTTAAATGCAGACCCTGGATCATATTTACACTCCAAGCCGGTTGAACCATTTTGAACATGGCTGTGACCTAAAATTCCAGCAAAACGAGAGAAGTTTTTTAATCGGTTAAGGGGATGCTTCCCAGTTGCTTTATTGATGGGAACCTTGAGTTTAATTCTTGGTAGCAATTTATTTAACCCAAAACTTAGCTTGATCAATGCTTCATATTGTTCTTCGGTAAAGTCCCACATTCTAACTATTTTACCGTTTATTTCTTTACTGAAATAGCCTCTATTTCCAAATACTCTTGCTGGTATAGGCTTAAAGGGACTTTTTAAAATTTTAGAGCTAAATTCTTTTGGAAGAGTAAGTTGCCAGCCTTTTCGTGTTCTTTTATATTTGTCCTTTTCTGAAGGAAAGTATTCAGACTGTTTTGCAAGCGCTTCCCAAGAAAGGTTTGCAATCTCGACATGAACAGCCCTTTCGTTTCCCTTTTTATCATCAGCAGGGGCTGTATTGGTTTTCCAATATAAATCACAGGTTTGAAAAACAGTACCATCTAAGTCCAGATAAAAATGGCTTCCTTTAAAAGAGCTTTTCATCATCAATTGATGGCAATGATAAGAGGTGTAGCAAACATCATAATGGAGAACAAACTGGTATACGTTTTTGATTAAGTCTAGGTAGGCAATTCGACTATTTTTGATTTCATAGTTTTTATGAATTTGGCTGGGAGCATCGTTTAAAGACAAATCGTGTTGATTGCAGCCAAGGCGCCCCCGTTTATTGGGACATTCAAACCCCTGTTTCTCAGTCCACAAAACTACTCGAGTGCCTATATTCACTTTATGATCGCAGGCAATGATATTTTCGTTCATGATCAAAAGATTTGGTAGATATTATGAATTATTTTCTGCCGTCCCACCCCAGTGCAACTTTTTTCGTAATAACTGGTAATAATTTTTCCCGGGAGCTTGAATAAGTTTTACGGGGATATCCGCTTTTTTTGCTTCAAGAATATCACCTGACTTAATTGAATATCCTGTTTGCCCATCCAAGGTAATCCTTACATCTTCACCCGCATTTCTCGTTGTTAACTGTACTTTAATAATAGATGAGTCGGGTACCACTATAGGTCTATTTGTTAAGGCAAAAGGGCAAATAGGACTTAGTACCAAAGCGTGCATGCTGGGGTGGATAATAGGCCCTCCCGCAGAAAGAGAATAGGCTGTAGACCCTGTTGGGGAAGCTATGATTAGTCCATCTGCTCTATAAGAAGTCATGTACTGATCATCGACAAAAACTTTAAGGTTTAAGATTCTTGCCAGAGCACCTTTATTGATAACAATATCATTGAGTACATTAAAGTCTTCTATATTTTCCCCATTACGTAAAACACTTGCATTTAAGAGCATACGGTTTTCGATTTCACATTTTCCATCCAAGACTTTTTCTAATGTTGGATATAAGTTTTCTATAGTTGTTTCAGTTAAAAACCCCAGACTACCAAGATTGACACCAAGAATAGGTACTTCAAGTGGGTGAGCGATACCTGCGACATTGAGAAGGGTTCCATCACCGCCTAAAACGATTAAAAGATCGGTATGGGCGGCTACTTCCTCTTTTGAGAGGTGAGAGGTTTTTCCGATCAGTTCGGCGGTATTGGGTTCTAAATAAACCGTACAATTTTTGGACTCTAACCAGATGGTTAGTTTGGTGACAATTTTTGCATCAACATTTGGTTTTTGTTTGCAAAATATTCCGACTTTTTTCACGATAATGCCTCAGGCAATTTATAAACGCTTTACTAGAATTTTCTAAATTCGACTTGGCAAAGTTACCAAAAAAAAGCAGATGCTGTTAGTTAAAAATATTTTTTGGGGAATGCAGATAAATAGGTATGTTGAAATTAAGATTTACAGTTTGCCAAAATCTTCTGGTTTTATCTTATTCAACCAGTCTTGCCATTGTTTTTCGTCATCTGTATTTGTTTTTTCTGGGTCAGGGAGATCTAAGCTTTTGGCAGCTTCAATAACTTTTTCTTCTACAAATATAGGTGACTTAGTCCTCAATGCAAGGGCGATGGCATCGGAAGGACGTGAATCAATGGAGACCGTAATATCTCCGCAGACAACTGAAATGACAGCATAAAAAGTATTATCTTTTAATTCATTGACCAATATATGATTTACTGTGGCTTTCATATTCTGTATTAGGTTTTTAAGAAGATCATGGGTCATGGGACGGGGCGTGGAAATATTTTCAATTTCCAGAGCGATCGCGTTGGCCTCGAAATAACCCACCCAAATAGGTAATGCTTTCGCACCTGTGGAATCTTTTAAAATAATTATAGGCATGTTAGTGAGCGGGTCTAAAGTAAGCCCCTCAACTTTCATTTCAATCATGTTCCTTAGCTCTTGGAAAGTGTACGATCAATACCAGATATTTATATTCTAACAGATATGAGGACAAATGGGATTAAAGAAATCAAGAATTATAACTGAACCTTTTTAATTTGTCTATTGACGGATTTTAAAGATGGTTTTATTTAAATTGATAATTAAACTTTAATTACTAAAAGCTATTTCTCTTCTTTTTGTTCTTTAAGAACTTTAAGAAGGGAATCCCGAACCCCTTCCGGAATTTCAATCTGGTTTAGTGTGTCTCGGCATATCTTAGTTGACGATTTATAGGTGTTCAAAAATGAAATACAGGGAGGGCAATCTTCAAAATGCTCCTCTAGAGATTTTGTGGTTTCTGAATCCAATTCACCTTCAATATAATCATAGAGTAGGTCAAGGCATTCTTTGCAACAAATCATTTTTCCACCTTACGCGATGAGAATTCTTCAAAATAGTTTGAAAGTTTTTTTCTTAAAAACAATCTTGCACGATGTAATCTTGACTTCACAGCAGAAACCGTTAAATCGAGAATTTCACCGGTTTTTTCGCTGGAGAGTCCTTCTACATCTCGCAAAAGAAAAACTACTTTTTCTTTTTCAGGAAGAAGGTTTACAGCCTTATTAATTACATCGCGAGTTTCTTTGGTGAATATTAAGGATTCTGTGTTTTCTGACCAGTCCTGAATTTTTTCTTGCTGAAACCCAGCCCCATTGAACGTAGGCATCAATTCATCTATGGATACATTTGGTTCTTTCTTTTTACTACGCAGTTTCATATAGCTGGCGTTTATTGAGATCCGGTAGACCCAGCTGGAAAAAGCAGACTTTCCCTGGAACATATTAATTTTGCGAAATAGAGTTAGCAGTACCTCTTGAGTCACATCCTGCGCATCCATTTGATTGCGCGTTAAATTAAAACTGAGCCCGTAAATCTTTTTTTGATAAATCTTAGCAAGTTTGTCATAAGCTTCCAAGTTGCCATTTTGCAAATCGCGCACTAAGGCCTCTTCAGTTTCTTTATCTTTTTTGGTCTGGGAGAAAGACATAATCAGCAATTCGGAATAAAATTATGAGGAAGAGAGTTTGTCTCTTTTTACCGATGAACCGCCGTAAATTGTATTTAACCCATCCCAATTAGGATGCGCAAAATGGCAAAGTGATTCAATTTGAAGGTATCTCCGGAATAAATTCTGGGGCACTATCCAGAATTAAGGTAATAGGGCAATCAAAACCGGATTTATTTCTGCTCGGTTTCTGTGGTCGAGGAAACGGGTGTCTCGGCAGCACTGGTATTATCTTCACCTTCAGCAGCCGGTTCTCCCTCCGTGATGGCGGTTTCTACAGTTTCAGCGCCTTCTGGTAATTCTTCATTTTCTTGCTCTGCATCCTTCATTGATTTTTTAAAGTTGCGGATGCTGTTTCCAAAGGCACTACCAATTTCAGGAAGCTTACCCGCTCCGAAGATGATCATAATAATTACCAAAATGATCATTAATTCTGGAAAACCAATTCCCATCATAGTAAAAATCCCTTTATTTATTTGAGAAAAGGCCGATTATAACACTAAACCTTAACCA
>CAYYIR010000135.1:0-4480 GCA_964471995.1 uncultured Nitrospina sp.
TTAATGGAGAACGTTATCTTCGCCAGGCAATCGACAGCGTATTCAACCAGACCTATAAAGACTGGGAAATCTTATTCTGGGACAATGGATCTACCGATACCAGCGCCAAAATCGCAAAAAGCTACGGCGAAAAAGTGCGGTATTTTCATAGTAAAAAAACTTACTCACTTGGGAAAGCGAGAAATCTTTGCATGGCAAAATCTAAAGCAGAGTATATTGCCTTTCTGGATTGCGATGATCTTTGGCTCCCTCAAAAACTTGAAAAACAAATCCCTCTTTTTGAAAAGGACCCAGAAGTCGCACTTGTTTTCAGTGATGCCATATACTTTAATGAAAGCGGCAACCTCTGCCAAATCTACCAGAAGTTCAAACCACCACGCGGAAAAATTTTCAAAGAATTGTTTAGAAAATACTTTATCTGCATGGCATCTACTGTCATTCAGCGGTCAGCAATAAAAAACATTGATTGGTTTGACGAGCGCATGAAGTTATTTGAAGATGCCTGCTTTTTTCTCAGGCTGGCATACAAATTCAAAACAGATTATTGCGATGAACCACTGGTAAAATACCGCGTACGTCCCGATAGTGGGACCATAGTAGATTTTGGAAACCTCCCTTATGAACGGGATTTGGCCTTAAAAACTTTTACAGATGACTTCCCCAGTTTTGAAAAAGAACACAAACAAGACATAAAAATATTTCAATCAAAAACCAACGCCCAAAGAGCCATTAACGAGTGGAACAATAATAATCCGAAAAATGCCAGAAAAATATTGAGAAACACCAACTATAAGAGCCTATTAATTTACGCCCTTTTCTTTGTAACTTTTCTCCCGACAACCACGTTTAAAACTTTTTTCATCTTAAATTATAAAATAAAAAGCTGGTTTAACTGGTATAATTTCGAATAGAAATGATTATTAATTATGGTTCTTTTTTTTCAAAATTCTTACACCAATATGAATTATGCATGATTCTATATTTCAAATCATTTCCAACTGCAGAATTTGCGGAAAAGACAAATTAAACAATATTCTGGATCTTGGCGAACAACCCCCTGCCAATAGTTTAAGGGATAACCCTGAGGAATCTTTACCCTCTATTCCTCTTTCTATTGTCCATTGTGATCAATGCAAAACTGTGCAACTCAAAGAAACGGTAAAACCTGAATATTTGTTTTCAAAATATGTATGGGTAACGGGCACCTCATCCACAGCACAAACCTATAGTTCATTTTTTTGTGATGAAGCTTTAAAACGTCTTCCTAGCAGAGAATTATTTATCACTGAAGTCGCAAGCAATGATGGAACTTTTCTACAGCGGTTCAAAAAAAGAGGACATAAAGTTCTAGGGATTGATCCCGCCAAAAATATTGCACAGATAGCCCTTGATAAGGGTATCCCCACAAAAGTAGAGTTTTTTGACAAAAAGGTCGCAGAATCTATCGTCAGCGAGTACGGAAAGGCCGATTGCATATTTGCTCGAAATGTAATCCCCCATGTCGACAATATTCACGGAGTGATTTCGGGCATGGCTCACTGCATCAAAGATGAAGGTATCGCTATTGTTGAATTTCATTATGGCGAGAATATCATGTCGGAATTACAGTACGATTCGATTTACCATGAGCATTTATTCTATTTCTCACTCCAAAGCCTTTGTTTCCTTCTGAGAAAACATGGACTCTCGGCATTCGACTACAATGTAAGCCCGATAAGTGGCGGTTCCATAGCTCTTTACTGCTCAAAAAATAAGCGCCCAGAAACTTCCAAGCTTAAAGAGAAACTTGAAAAGGATGAAAATTCCGGATTAAGTCTTGAGAAAAATTGGCTGAAATTTTCAGAAAAATGTTTTGACCATAAAAATAAGCTTGTTGAAGTTATCAAACTACATAGCGGAAATGGAACTAAAATGATTGGTTACGGAGCTTCCGCCAGAAGCTCGACCCTGTTAAACTTCTGTGGTATCAACCATCGCCATCTGGTTTGTATTGCAGATGGGAACCCCATCAAGCAGGGGAAGTTTACTGCGGGCACAGATATTCCAATCGTTTCACCCGATGAGGCGTTTGCAAAAAAGCCGGACACCGTGCTTCTTCTGGCCTGGAATTTTAAAGATGAAATTGTAAAAATCATAAAGGAAAAACACCGGTTTCGTGGGAAGGTAATACTTCCTTTTCCGAATGATCCTCAAATTATCGAACTTTAACCAAAAATTTTATGAAATTTCATAAACAACAATTCGAAGGAGTCTGGCTCATTGAAGCTGAACCAATAGCCGATAACCGAGGCGCCTTTCGCCGTCACTTTTGCCAAAAAGAATTTCAGGAAATTGGTTTGGACATCAAAATTGTTCAAACAAATATTTCCGAAAATAAAAATAAACATACATTAAGAGGATTTCATTACCAACTTCCTCCCCATGAAGAGGCCAAAATATTAACCTGCTTAAAGGGAGCATTTTATAACGTCATCATTGACTTGAGACCCAATTCGGAATCTTACCTAAAATGGATCTCCTTTGAGCTTAAAGCCGGAGACAACTTGAGCCTGTATGTTCCGTCAGGGTGCGCAAATGGCTGGCTCACTCTGGAGGACTCAACCACAATTTTGTATTATATGTCTGAATTTTATTCTCCAGGATCTTATACTGGGTTTCGTTACAATGACCCTTTTTTTTCCGTACAATGGCCAGCAGAACCTGCTGTCATATCTGAAAAAGATGAGAGGTTTGATAATTTTGACCCTAATTCTATTTAAGCCGATTATTATCTTTCGGCAATAATTTTCGAACATTATAATTTCTTATCATAAAATTATTTTATACCGTGTATCGGATTGATTGGACGTAAACGAGCTTCATCTCTTGGGCACCATCAACTGCGAGGTTTCCTTATTCAAATAGAAGGATTGAAATGAAAATTAAACCAACGGGTATCGAAGGTCTCATACAAATCGAGCCGGATATCTTTCAAGATGAAAGAGGGTTCTTTCTCGAAAGTTATAATGTCTCTCGCTACAATGAATTGGGGATAAAAAATAACTTTGTTCAGGATAATCATTCAAAATCTTATAAAAATATTTTGCGCGGCCTTCATTATCAAATTAACAACTCCCAAGCACAAATTGTTTATGTTTCTCAAGGGCGCATTTTTGATGTAGCTGTAGACCTTCGGCCCTTATCAAAAACCTTTAAAAAATGGTTTGGAATGGTACTTTCTGGAGATAAGCCTCAGCAACTATATATGGGTCCAGGCTTGGCACATGGGTTTGTGGTTTTAAGTGAAGTGGCCGATGTTCAATATAAAGTTTCCAGAATATATGACCCCGCGGATGAAGGGGGGTTGCTCTGGTGTGACCCAGAAATTGCTATTGACTGGCCGTGCAAAGAACCTAGAGTTTCTACTCGCGATGCAGACTTCCCCCTGTTGAAAGATATACCTGAAGAAAAACTTCCACATTAGACGAAATGAGCTGCAATAAATAAACCTCTTAAAATGACTTTTATTTTGAAAAAAAAAATAAATACTTTAAACGACGTTCAAATAATTAACCTTCAAACCTTTACCGATGAAACGGGGAGGCTGGTAGTTATGGAAAGCGGAGAATCGTTAAACATGACAATCAAAAGAGTCTTTACCGTTTTAGACCATAAGGACATCCTGCGTGGTCGCCATGCACATAAAGAGTGCACACAAATATTGGTTTGCCAAGATGGAATCTGCCAAGTACTGTGTGATGATGGAAAGCAAAAAAAAATGTTTGTGCTCGACAATTTCAATAAGGGACTCTATCTCCCTGCATCCATCTGGTCTGAGCAGATCTACAAAACTGACAACACTCTTCTCCTTGTGCTCTGCGACCAGTTATATGACAAAGACGACTACATCAGGGACTACGTAGACTTTCAAAGTTTTCGGAAATCCTATGAAAAAGGGATTGTGAAATGAAGATTGCCGTTACAGGGGCTTTGGGCCATATTGGATCATATTTAATTCGCTATCTGGCTGAAAAAGAACTTGCCCAGGATATTATTTTGATTGACGACTTGTCCACCCAACGCTACTCATCGCTTTTCAACCTAAAGGCTTCAGCAACGTACCGATTTATTGATGGAAATCTCCTGAAGCTGGGTCTTCATGAAGTATTTAAAGGCGTTGATACGGTCATCCATCTCGCAGCAGTTACGGATGCCGCTAGCAGCTTTAATATAAAAGACAAGGTAAAACAAAACCTGTCTCTCACCGAAAAAGTCGCCGAGGCCTGTTGCAAAACTGGAGCAGCTCTAATATTTCCCTCTACAACAAGCGTATATGGAACCCAAAAGGATGTCGTTTCGGAAGACTGTTCTCAAGAAGAATTGAAACCTCAAAGCCCCTATGCAGAAACCAAATTAAAGGAAGAAGAACTATTAACCACTCTGGGAAAATTGGGTAATCTGAAACACATTATTTGCCGCTTTGGAACTATATTTGGAACAT
>CAYYIR010000135.1:4490-5706 GCA_964471995.1 uncultured Nitrospina sp.
CCAGGGATGCGATTTCATACCGCTGTCAATAAATTTTGCTGGCAGGCCGCAATGGACGAACCTCTCACGGTATGGGAAACCGCCCTTGACCAAAAACGTCCCTACCTTGATATTCTTGACGCTTCACGGGCTATGGAATTTATAATTCAAAAGAGAATATTTGATGGCAACATTTACAATGTATTGACCCTAAACTCCACTGTCAGGGATATTACCAATATTATTCAGGATATTATTCCAACCCTGAAAATTGAGCTGACCAAATCAAAAATTATGAATCAATTATCCTATGAAGTAACTAACAATCGATTTCGGAACCTTCATTTTGAATTCAAAGGAAATTTAAGAACAGGTATCCGAGAGACACTATCGTTGTTGACCCCATCTTAAAACCTATGCCTGACATACCTGAAAATCTTTTAGCTTATTTTGTAGGTCGCACCATCATGATTACAGGGGCTGGGGGTTTTATTGGCTCAAATCTCGGCGAAGTTTTATCTGACGTAGATTGCACCCTTATCCTTCTTTCTCGTTCAGAATCAAAATTAAAAGGTAATAAAGCAAAAATTAAAACCCGGCTTTCCGATTTAAGAAAACCTTCGGATTGGGTTGATCTGATTCCGGAAGTCGACATAATATTTCATCTTGCGTCTCAAACCAGCGTCTACTCTGCGGAGCAAGACCCTTTGGGGGACGCACAGACTAACATAGAATGCATGATAAATTTATTGGAGGCCGTTCGAAAGTCAAAAAATCAAACAGCTTTAATTTATGCAGGAACTGTAACCCAAGCTGGTATGCCTGAAAAAATACCCATGGATGAAAATGTTCCCGACAATCCTATAACACTTTACGATCTAAGTAAGCTTACCGCAGAACGATATCTAATGCAGTACATTAGAAAAGGATGGGTTCGTGGAGCGAGCCTTCGACTTGCGAATGTCTATGGTCCAAGCAAAGGTTATTCAAAACCTGGCCGAGGGATTTTAAATTTAATGATCCAAAGGGCATTGGCGGGAGAAGAAATGTTCGTCTATGAAAATGGCAAATATGTAAGAGATTACATTTTTATCACTGATGTGATCGCGGCCTTTTTGTATGCGGGGGCAGATATAACTGAATTAAATGGAGGATACTATGTAATTAGTGGCGGGGAGGGAACAACAATCCGAGAGGCATTTCAGATGGCTATTGATCAGACCGCACAATACAGCAA
>CAYYIR010000136.1:0-5684 GCA_964471995.1 uncultured Nitrospina sp.
AACCAACCCTGGTTTGTAAATGCAGCAATTGAAATACAAACCACTCTTAGTCCTGAAAGCCTTTTGCAGACGCTTTTAAATATTGAACAACAAATGGGAAGAACCCGAACTGAAAAATGGGGCCCTAGGATCATCGATCTGGATATACTGGATTACGAGGGGAGGATGATCAATTCAAAGTCACTCACCCTTCCCCACCCGGAAATGCTAAATCGCCGTTTTGTTCTCGAACCACTCAGTGAGATTTCTGGTTCTACAATACATCCTATGAAAAAAAAATCTATAAAGAGCTTATTAAATGAGCTTCCCCCAACCCCTGTGGTAAAAAAACTTTCGGTATCATAAAAAATCCACTTTTAAAGTTTCCATATTTTTTAAAGCTTCTTCTTCTAATTTTTCCAATGGAAATTTACTTTCATCATTTTCCAAAAAATGTATTTTTCCACGGGTCGAAGGATTGTTGGGCATAAATACTGAGCAACAGTCAGGTTGCGGTTCTATGCTCACTTCATAAGTTTCGATTTTTCTTGCAAGCCTAATAATTGATTCCTTATTCATCCCTATCAAGGGACGTAAAATATTCATAGTTGTAACACAAGTCACAGCCGCGAGATTTTCAAGGGTTTGTGATGCCACCTGCCCTAAGGATTCCCCTGTGACCAATCCCGGCATTTCTTGGTCCTTGGCAATCTTATCAGCAATGCGATACATCATTCTCCGATATAGAACAATACGGTTTTCCTCTTTGCAATGATCCCGAATTGATAATTGAATATCCTGAAATGGGACGACAAACAGTTTAGCTCGGCCTTGAAAACGATTAATAATTTTGGCTAATTTTTTTACCTTTTCATATCCACCGCGCCCCAAAAAAGGTTGATTATCAAAAAAAACAAAATGTACCCGGCATCCTCGACAAGCCATCAAATAAGCAGCCACAGGACTATCAATACCCCCTGATAACATGCATAATATATTCCCAGAGCTTCCGACAGGCAAACCGCAAAGACCAGGCTCCCGCTTATGAAATAGGATAGTTTCGCTTGTGCCGATTTCTATTTCAAGAGTGAAATCAGATTCATTAATATTTACAACAAGACCTTTCGGACCAAGCTGGGCCATTATTCGCGAGCCCACTTCAAAATTTATCTCAGGGGAGGTTTTGGGAAATGTTTTTGCTGACCGGCGCGTTTGAACACAAAAATTTAATTTGTCTCGTCCTTCAAGGAGGGGTTCAATCCATTTAATTCCTAATGAAGCCATTTTCTCAAAATCAGGTTCAACGGAAATACCAACGCTATAAGAGGCAATACCAGGAATTTTTTTTAATAACGTATGATAATCATCCGCAACGTTTTGATTGAGATCGATTAAAATTCTTCCTCTGACAACCCGATACCCTATCTCTTTATCGTTAGGCAAAGAGCGTTTGATATTTTTAAGTAAAGTTTTTTCGAAATACTTTCTATTCCGGCCTTTCAAACTTATCTCATCATAGCGGACTAAAATAGTTCTTTTCTCATTCATTTATAGACAGCTTTCTTTGTAAAGGTAGGCAAAAGCTTGTCATAGTTTTCTAAGAAAGCACTAAAAAAACTGTCAATCTCCGTAACAGTGCTATTTCTAGAAAAAGATACTCTTAAACTGCATCGTGCCTGTTCATCACTCAAACCAATCCCAGTTAATATTTTTGAGGGCTCTTTAGAATGAGCACTGCAAGCACTTCCCAAGCCCACATAAATTTTCTCTTTTTCAAGGTGGTGCAACATCACCTCTCCCTCGACTGGAGGAAAACTAAAATTCACTATTCCTGTAGACGGATGATCTCCTGAGAAAGAATTTAATAAAATAGGTTTATTTAGTTTTTTTAACCCTTGTAAAAAATAATTTTGTAGTTCTTGCAAACGATTTTGTGTTTCTTGTTGTCGTGCTACCGCAAACTTAATAGAGTCTGCCAAGCTTAAGATTAAAGGAACTGGGAGAGTTCCTGCTCTTAGCCCAAATTGTTGTTTTCCGCCATGCATTTGTGAGTTCAAATTTATTTTAGAATCATAGATCAATAACCCAATGCCTTTAGGACCATGAAACTTATGTGCAGACAAAGAAAAACCCGCCAAACCAGACCACATTGATTTACCGAATTTAATTTTTCCTATCGCCTGGACCCCGTCTAAAAAAAGGCGAGTTTGCGGTGCTTCTTTTTCTAAATGCCGTATCAAGGAAATTGAATCAGTTATCGCGCCCAATTCATTATTTATATGTGAAAGGCAAAGAAGTCTGATTTTTTTTTCTTTAAGCAATGGAAGGCAAGAATAATCGAGGGTTCCTTCTTTGAAAAACTTCAACAAAGAAAGTGGTTCATTATTATATGTTTTAAACGAGCGAAGCGTTTCAGTGATACTGGGGTGCTCTAGTCCCAGATAAGCTGTTTTTTTATCTGGGAAACAAAGACCTTTAATAAAAAGGTTATTTGATTCCGTTCCGCCGCTTGTATAAACAAGATTATGGGTATTGGGAATACCCAAAGAGTTTTTTATGGATTCCGTGGCTTCTTCAATTTTCTTTTTAGCATCCAGACCAATTTCATAAACAGCGCCACTGTTTGCGAAATAGTCTTGCATATACTCTTGAAGAGAGGAGATTATTTCAGGGTCCATCAAAGTGGTTGCAGCGTTATCCAGATAAATCATTCTTATCCCTTAAGCATCGTAGGGAGGCATCAGGTCTTGATCGACACCCAACTGATCCATTGTTCTCGCTACCACAAAATCTACTAGACTCTCTACAGAATTTTGCCCCTGATAGAAACCAGGCGATGCAGGAAGAATTAATGCACCTGCTTGATCCAATGAAAGAAGATTCTTCAGATGGATTGTGCTAAACGGGGCTTCTCTTGGTACCACTATTAATTTTCTTTTTTCTTTCAACATGACATCCGCTACGCGTTCAATCAGATTGCCTGAAACACCAGCTGCTATTCTGCCTATAGTGCCCATACTTGCAGGAACAATTGCCATGCCATCTAACCGGAATGAACCACTGGCAATGGATGTATTAATTTTTGAAGTTTTGTGCAAAACGACATGTTCGCCAGAGAAGTAAGAGGTTTTGAGCCCTAATTCAATTTTTAATAATTCAGCACCCCGCTCTGAAATAATCACATGGACTTCTGATTGAGCTTTCAAACAATCAAATAACCTTTTTCCATAACACACACCACTCGCACCAGTTATTGCTATAACGAAACGTTTCATAATTTCCTATCAAAAAGATCTTGAACTTCCAATAAGACCTGTTCGTGAACCTCCTCTAAAGTTGCATCGCTTGCAATAAAGCGAATTCTTGATCCAGTGAAACTTTTAAATATTTTTTGAACATTTACCAAATAATCACTTCTTTCAAAGGCACTTTTTCCCTCCCTTGCCGATTCAATTCTTTCAAGACTCTTCTCGGGAGGATTATGAAAAATCAGAACCCGATCCGGCTGTGGAGCGAACTTTTCATTATCTGCCTTGATCTTTTTTGGATCAAACCCTAATGCCCCCTGATAGGACGCAGTAGAAAAATAATATCGATCCATTAACACCACTTTACCAGCATTTAATGCTGGCTGGATATTAATTTCAACATCTTCCTTCCTATCATTTATAAACCATTCCAATTCTTCATTTGGACTAATCCCCTTTCTACCTTCCGATAAAAGCTTGCGGATTTTCATCCCCCATTTACCCTTCGTAGGTTCCGCAAAAACTATATTTGAAATCTGCTTTTTGGATAACAGTTCCGACAGCATTCGACATTGAGTACTTTTGCCAGTACCGTCTATGCCTTCAAAAGCGATCAATATTCCTGAATTCAATATCTAATACTCCAATATTTATTAAATCAAAAATTGTTTTTCTATTATCTAACAGACTATTATCCCATTTGCCACAAAACCGAGAAAATTTAGCAGATTGATTTAATTTATTGCAACTAAATTAAAATATCAAAGGGAAATACACTTTATATTCCCAATTTTTAAATTTTAAAGTTCACTTTGATAATATTTCTTTAAATTATCTAAATTTTTATAGTTAAATAATTTGCTAAAAAATATATTAAATCATTTCGAAAAAGTCTTATTGGGTTTAAACTATAGTTAAGTTGCTAGGTTGATAATGCTAATAAACGAAACAAACTGCATTTAAATTTTTCATTTTGATAATATTAATCATTAAAGATTTCTTAGCTTAACTGTCCTTCATAGAAAGTAAGGAGCCTTTCGTGCGAAAATTCTGGAGAGTTTTTGGGTGGATATTCCTTGGAATATTTATCCAATTTAAGTTCAATGCATTGTATGGAATTGTTTTTCTTGAAAACCTTAATTTTCATGATCGCACCTATTGGGTCGAAATGAAAATGACCCATACAGAGGAAAGCCTCAGAGTTTTAAAAGTTAAAACTACGGTCCATCATTCTCTTGGAGCAGATTATTTTGCGAATGTTTATATTCCCGATAAGTATATGGTTTTGAACCACGACCCTTATATCGGAGTCGAATCAATTCCAGGCTACCACGCATATAAAATGAACATGAAACGAAAATATAGAGATGTATTGGCCGAAACAAATTTCATTCTAACTCCTAACAAAAATGCTATTTCCCCAATGCCAATGATGGTGCACTTTGAAAATTTAAAACAGCGTCTGCATGCAGATGAGTCTTTTAAAATTTCAACTCAAAACAAGAAAACCGAAATTGAGGGCCCTGAAAAGTCTGAAGCAATCTATCCTCAAAAACTGGGTATGTAACCGAACACCAATGGCACGAACAAAAGAATTTAAAGACTATTATAAAATCCTGAATATATCAGACTCTGCAAATCAGGAGGACATTAAAAAATCGTACAGAAAACTTGCACTGGAATTGCACCCAGACCACAACCCAAACGACCCGGCCAGCGAAGATAAATTTAAGGAAATTACGGAAGCCTATGGGGTTTTGAGTGACCCAACTAAAAAACAGGAATACGATAGATTCCGATCCGATTACCTTTCCGGACGTACAACCACTTCCTCACGGTTTAGATATTCTCAAGAAGATATTTTTTCAAGTATGTTTCAAGGTCAAAATGCGCGCGATATTTTTGAAGAACTCAATCGCGAATTCAGTCGATCCGGTGTTCGATCAGGAAATAATTTTTTCGAATCAATCTTTTTTGGTGGCGCAGTTGGGGGTCTAGGACGAATCCTTCGCATGGTACCAGGTCCTATTGGTCGGATTGGAATGGGACTTAAATTAGCTCAGATGGTAGGTACTTCGCTTTATACCTTAAATAAAATGAAAAAAGCTAAGGATGCAGCGAATCCAGACAAAAGGCAATCAGATGAAAATCCTTTGATGAATAATCTAAAAGGAATGTTTGGAAAGAATCAGTCTGAAAAGAAATCAACTTTGGACATGGACTTCGCTATTACCGCTTCTCCAGCAGAAGTATTAAATGGGACACGCAAAAAAATTTCTTACCAAGTTGATGGTACAACCGAACAATTGATCATCCGAATTCCTCCTAAATTTCCATCAGGAGGTAAATTACGTATTCAGCAAAAAGGTCGCACCCAAAATGGAAATCGTGGGGACTTAATTTTGACCATTAATATTGACCCCAACCTGACACCGATTCATTAAAAAATGGATTCAC
>CAYYIR010000137.1:0-5679 GCA_964471995.1 uncultured Nitrospina sp.
AGAATTATTAATTTGCTTAAAACAAAGGGAAAAAACTAATGATAGGGCGGATACTATTTTTGCTTATCCCAATATTGGGTGCTATTGCTATGTGGTATTTTTATCAAAATGCTTTATAAAATTCGAATATGGGGATAGTTAGAGAATATTTAATTTTCTATTTTTACTCAAAAAAGATTTGAAACTATGATTTCTTTGATTTCCCTACCATATCTGCCAACCGTTCTCCGAGGATGTAACTGATGTTGAAGTTTAGCTTGGCTACGATGTTTGGAAAAAACTTCAAGTCTTTTTGCATCCGTTCATAATCAAATCGTAATGACGATACCTTCTTCGTCGCCACGACATCAGCAGTTCTTTCTGTTTCTCGTATATAACCCACCTCACCGAAAATCTGTCCAGGTTTTAAAGTAGCTAGTAAACGCGACTCAGTTCCATCTCTTCTGATCACTTCTGCCTCACCTGAAAGAATTAGATGCATGTTACGCCCTATCGTATCTTGTTTTACCAATAGGTCCCCTTTTTCAAATTCATGGAATTCTGAAATCAAAATTGCCTTGCGACGTTGATAGCGGCTCATATTTTGAAGCAAAGGACTTTCATTCAACACTTCAAGGTCAATTGACATTGAAAGTATCTGGTAAAGTCCTACTAGGCGAACCTGATTCATTATGATCGGAGTGATCAACAGGTTTGCAAATATCGAAAATAACATGGTTGCAGCTGCCAAGGCACCAAATTGAGCAACAATTGTAAAGTTAGAAAAAATTAAAACACCAAAACCAAAAGCAAGAGCGATACTTGACACAATGAGAGGGCTCGCTTCCTCATTGACTGCTGTATTAACCGCATCGCCGTAATCAGAAGTACGACGACAAAGTTCATTGTACCTTGCCAGCAAATGGATAGTACCATCTATCGCAATACCAATAGCGATCACTGCAACCATTGCTGTGCCCGGATTCAAGGGAATATTAAGGTAACCCATAATACCAAACATCAAGGCAATAGGAATAATGGCCGGCACCAATGCAATGAGTCCGCCCTTAAAAGAGGTAAACATGACGGACATGATAATGAATATTAAAGCCATCAATAAAGCTAACGCTTTTATCTGGGCTACCATTAAACTTTCAGCGGCTTTATTAACCATCAAATTTTCGCCTACTATAAAGAACTTCATATCTGGACCTGTAATTTTATCGATGACTTCCTGAAGTTCTTCAATATATCTATTCAATGTATGAGAATCGGTGATGTTATGTCGAACAACAATATTGGCTCGGCGATAATCATGACTGACATAATTATCAAGATCACTACGATGCAAAAACATTAAATATTGGGCAATCAGTTGCCGGGTTTCCGGAATTGGATTTCCAACAGAATCTCCACGAAACTCACGATTTAAAAAACGTAAATGATCGGCTAGAGATAGACTGCGATCATAAACTCCCTGCTTGGCTAGGAAGGTTTGGATTTCCACTAGTTTTTGAATGTTTTTGGGTTCTTGAAATGCTTTTTTCTGCTTGGATTCAAGAGATATGAAAAATATTTTTATTCCTGCGAGATCTTCATGGATACGTTTGGCATCCATTATCAGCGGACGATCGCTTGGAAAATAAGAGAGCGGATCATTGGTGACATAAAGCTTCGTTGCCTGGTAAATAAAAAAAGAACATAGCAGTGCGGTAAAAAATAAAATTGATTTTGGAAAGTGAGTCTGAGAATAACGAAATATGCTCATGATCCTATCGGGCATGCTATTACTTTTAAAATCTTTCACAAGATCGGTGCTTGTCTTTGCTCCAAAAATGGACAACATGAGCGGCATGATCAGGATAGTGATGAATCCGTTTGCCAGCATCGCAAAAGTTGCTGCAATTGAAAAATGTTGTATTAATCCTATATTGCTGAATAGGTTACTGGCAAAACCAAGGGTGGTGGTCAAAACCGTCAGCATCATTGGGAGACCAATATGTTTAGCCATATATTTCACAGCTTCTTCACGGGAACTCCCTGGTGGTTTTTCATCCAGGCCGCGTAAAAAGGCTGCCATCATATGCGTGTCTTCGGTGGACCCGATAACAATAATCAGAGAAGGTATCATCGCACTTAAAATATTTAGAGGCACCCCTACCCAACCCATCATTCCAAAAGTCCAAGTAATTGTGAGCAGCGAGGTTACCAATGGGACAAAGGCCGATAACCAACTACGCATAAAAATTAAAATCGATACCACCAGGATTACTACTGATAAAGGGCCGAGTAAAATAAAATCCTCATAAAGGCTGTGTTTTAATTCGGCATTAATTCGGGGTGGACCCACCTGCGCTATAAATCCAAAAGTCCCACGATGAATTTGAATTTTTTCTTCAAGCGCAAGATGGATTTTACGATTGAAGGTATTACTATCTTCAACGTTATTCACAGATACGATTATTGCTGTGACATTACCGTCATCTGAAAAATAATTTCCCTGATAGAGGGAATTCCCCAGAGCACTTTTTTTAGCCTGTAATGCTTCTGATTTAGTTTTTGGAGCTGCTAAAAGTAAAGGACGGGAAACAATTTTGCCATCTTCTCCCTGTACTGTATGCAATGTAAACAAACTGTCTACTCGACTGACCCCATCTATTTTTTCAATTTCAAAATGGAGCTCTTCGATTTTGGTAAGTTTTTCTGGTGTCCAAAGATCAGGATCACTTATGTAAATAATCGTTTTATTGTCTGTGCCGAATTCACCCATAACTTTTTCATAAACCAGTCGAGATGGATCACCGGCGGGTATCAAACTGTCAACACTGGTATCAATCTGCAGGCGTAGCGTGCCTGTTCCAACAACTAACGTAATTAATAAAACAAATAGTGCCACAAGGGCACGGCGTTTATAACCCAGCATGTATATTTGTTCTATCATTCTGCAGTTTCCTGTAATTCTAATGGACTTTCTTCATTCGATTCTTCAACGGGTTTAATCTGAGGATAATTCTCATACAACCATTCGGCTGTAAATATTTCTGCTGGAACATAATCATGAGAAAAAATACGGCGAGATGTCTTGATTAGTGACAGATGTTGTTCTTTTTTGTTTTCCATTAGGATCATATTGGCGCGCAACATATCTTGGTCCACCACCTTAAGATCATGGTGACTCTGTACACGGGCAATGCGACCATGTTTATCAAAATGATGTGTCAGGGTAATGAATAAATTGTCCTGTTGGATATAGTGGCGCCGCAGGATTCTTTTTTTAGACAATCGGTCACTGGCCCTATATACGTCAATAACATAATACTTCGCTGAATTCCTTTCTTCGTCTTCACCACGTGCGTAGAAATGTTCGGATATGATTTCACCAGTTAAGTTTTCTACTGAAAAATCGGTTCCAAGAAAGTTATCGCCATTTTCATCGCCGGTATTTTCCAGAAGCTGCTTTCCATAAGCCGGCAAATAAATATATTTGCGGGTTTTCCCATTAGGATCACGATGGGCTAATAAAGCAACTCCTTTTACTTCTCGGGGATAATCAAACAACAGGAGAAATCTCACCGATCCATCTTCTTCCACCCTTGAATATCTTCGGACCTTGCGCGTATCGCGGTCTCCATTCCTGTCCATCATGACTAAGGATTGCTCCTCATATATATAGGGAAAATGTTGATGCCGTTTGTCAACTTCTTCCATAATTTCAGCACCGGTTGCTTGACTGCTGTCAAGTCCGATACATTCCTGTGAATGCAAACAAAAAATTGTGAGCAGGAGCAAAAACCCCAGTGGATTACGGAATAATATTTTCATTTTTATTTATTGCGGTATTCATGATTCCTGAGTGACGATTGTTTTTGCAATGTGCTCACACAGGTCTCCATATAATTGACGCATGACGGATACCATTCCCTCATAGTCCCCTTTTTTAATAGTTTTCTCACCTTGCAGTTTTGCACTGAACACACCCATAGGCTTTGGTTTGTTTCTACTGGAAAGTTGCCAGCGTGCCACCAGCTTTACCTTGTCGTTACTTTCCAATTCGAATTGTTCAATATGAATTTGAACGCGATAGTCGGGTAATGATGCGGAACGGTTTAGGGGTGTTCCTATGTCAAGTGTAGACAATAATTGTGAGAGGTTCCTTGACATAGTGCGCAAAAGGTTTTTGCGCAAGTTTTCTCCCCACTGATGACTTTCTGAAAAATCCAGTCGGCTTTTGCTGACTCGTTTTGCAATATGAAAGCGTTCCAGGTATTGAGGGATATGCAAACTTATGATTTCTATACTTAGAGGCGTATCTTTTTTCAAAGATAAGTTTTTTGGATATTCTATCGGATCAATTAGATAATAACGAATTGGAACCGTAGACTTCGGACCTAGACAGCCGGTCATCAAATAGGCTAAAAATAACGAAATAATTATTTTATGTTGAAGGCTCCACATGTCATTCTTCTCCTTTGGCATTTCGGTCTTTGCCAAAAATCAGTTCCTGAGGATTGCGCTCAAGGGTTTCAATCAATGAACGTATAGCTCGCGCAGTTTCTTCAAACTCATTTGTTAATTCAATCAAATTGTATTGAATCGGCGAATTGGGTTCCATTACCCTGGAGGTTTTATCCAAAGTTTTGCTTAAGCTATCTAAAGCATGATGTCCGGCATCTATGGTTTCCTGTATGTTGGAATCATCCACTTTCGACAAGATGCTCTTAAAAATTTTCAAAGAATCTCGCATATCTTCCATTGCTTCGGTAAGACTGGGTGAGGCAATGAACTCGTCTGCTTTTTTAGCTATATTAATTGCAGTGTCTATGGCTTTATTTGTCTTTTTGATCGTTTGTTTTGATTCATTAATTATTTCATCTACATTGCTAAATGTTTTGGATGCGGTGTCTATGACTTTATTTGTCTTTTTGATCGTTTGTTTTGATTCATTAATTATTTCATCTACATTGCTAAATGTTTGGGATACGGTAGCAGCTAAATTTGAATCATCTATTTTTTGAGTTATATTCTTGAAATTTTCCAAAGCAATGCGAACATCTTCTATAGCTTTAGTAATGTCGGGTGTTGTAATAAGCGTATTAGAATTATTAATAAACTTGTCTGTACTACTTAATGTTTGATCAATAATATCTAGTGTTTTACTAGCACTGCTTAAGATTTTATCTACATTATTAATGGCTTTATCGGCACTATTGAATGTTTGGGTAGCACTGGCGATTAAATTAGAGTTGTCTACTTTTTGGGTGATGTGTTTGAAATTTTCCAATGCAATGCGAACATCTTCTATGGCTTCCGTTATGCCAGGAGTTTCAATAAGCGTGTTTGCAGTATTAATTGCTTTGTCAGCAGTGTGCATTGTCTTATTGGCAGTATTAATGGTGTCTATTAATACCGATGTGACCTCTTCAATATCGACGGCATTGAGTTTAGCCAGTAGTTCCTCGATAGACTCCGTTATAGCGCCAAAATTCGATGTTGGAAGCGTTGGCAACTCAGGATATTGGGTGTCGCTGCCAATTAAATTTAAAGGCGATCCAGGATGCATATCTAGTTCAATAAATAACTGACTTGTTAGAAGGCTGCCGGTTTGTAGTCGTGCCCTAAGTCCGCGTTCCACAAGCTTCTTAAGTGTTTCATGAGAAGTCCCTTCATCTTGAATTCCCCGCTCAATAATTCTTTGAGGTT
>CAYYIR010000138.1:0-5653 GCA_964471995.1 uncultured Nitrospina sp.
CCCTATTTAGGAATGTTCGAACGTGTGCAACAGTTTTTTAAAGAAACTAAAGATGAAGAAGCTTTAGATGCTTTAAGGTGTGCCTTTTACCTCAAAGTAGGAACAAAAGTAGATCCAGACGAATTAGAAAACGGAAGTAAGAACTGGAAAAAAAATACTCTGGTAAAAATGCTGAATGATTGGGGCTGGGATTCTGAAAAAGTTGAGAGACTTAATGATTATTCGAATTGGCAAATGATGCATAAAGTGGACTTGGGAAATAGTATCAACAAGATCCTAATGGCCTCGTATAAAAATATTTCCGAAGAAAATAAGAATCTTGATCCAAATGAAAGCTTAATTACTGAAAAAGACACCCATCTATTAGGCCGAAAGCTATTTAGCTTTTACAGAACTGCTCCGAACAAAGTAGATAATTTGGGAGCTTTAGTAGATGGGAAAACAGCTGAAAAAGAATTGACATTTTTACTAGATCAAAAATCAGACCGTGATAAAGCAACCTGGTATTTAATTAGGGGAAAAACCGGGGCATTATTGGAGCAAGTCAATCCCGATGATATTATCAAAAAATCCAGCACACTTCCCTTTTTATCAGTTTTTGCTGTTTTTAATAGTCTTTATAATACAAAAACTCAAATGAAGCTGAATTCTGATCGTGGTATGAAGGAAAGTGATTTGCACGTGCTGCTTGATCAATTCAATGAGTTTATCGCATCCGTAAATATTGCAGCACTGTCTAACGACGACTTACTGGCAGAAGCTAAGGTAAATCAATTATTCATGGTAATTGACTTTGGAACACCGCCTCCGCCTGAAATAACCATTGGGAACATCGGTGATTGTAAAAATAATGATGAATTAAATAAATTTATCAATAAGCGGATTGAAAGAATAAAAAGCATCACCACTACCTATCTCACCACATGGGGAGAGCTATTTTGCAAAACTTATGCTGGATTAAACTGTATGCCACGTTGCGTTACGGAATTGACCCCGCAATTAAAACCCGAAAATGTTGAAAAATCGGATTTTCTTAAGGTTTATATTCCAAGTGGCCGAAAAGAACTATTAAAAATACCCTGGTTAAGTGATTACGTTATCCGCTCACTGCTGATAAAGTCCAAGGAACAATCGGACAAAGTCGCAAGTTAATATAATGAAAGTTATTAAATAAGGCATTATGGCTACAGCGACAGAAGAAGCAAAGGGCGTAGTTGAAGAAACTGAGAAAGAAGAGCGCCAAGAACTAACAGGGATCGATACAGGGACCCTAATGGGCCTCTTGGTCGGCACTTTCCTCATAGTTGTTGCAATTATCCGAGGTGGTGACGCCGGGATATTTATTAATTTAAATAGTTTTTTGATCGTTATAGGAGGAACCATTGCTACTGGTTTTATAGCTTTTCCTTCAAATAAATTAATGGTCATGTTTCCAATAATCAGAAATGCATTTAAACCTGACCCCTATGAACCAGAAGATTATGTTGACGATATTATGAGACTGGCGGCTAAATATCGATCAGGCGGCATGAAACAATTGGAAAATGCGGAAAGTCAATTAGACAATCGGTTTTTGAAAAGTGGGATTGCTATGATTGTCGACGGATACAATGCTAAAGAGATACATGAGATTATGGAAAGAGAAATGACAACCATGCAAGAACGACATACCTCCGGACAAAAAATTCTCAGATTCATGGCCGTCCAGGCACCCGTGTTTGGTATGGCTGGGACGCTAATTGGTCTCATCCAAATGTTGATGCATATCTCCAATCCTGACACCATTGGTCCAGCCTTAGCGACAGCATTGATTACCACATTTTATGGAGTTTTATTGGCAAATCTAATTATGACACCGCTAGCTGTAAAGTTATCCAGTAGAACGGAAATGGAAAGCACCCTATTTCGTGCTATTAGGATCGGGGTTATGGGTATTCATGATCGAGTTAATCCGCAAAGAATTCAGCGTGCCATGAATGCGCTACTTCCACCATCAATGCAGAAAGAATAAAATTAAATGTCAAATGTAGAAGAAATAATTTCTTTAGTCCTAGATGAACCCAAGCAGGACGGTGGCGATTTCAGTGGGTTTGACCTCAAAGGGGTGAGCCTAAATGGTGCAAGTTTTGCTTTTGCAACACTTATTGATATCAATATGGAAGATGCCGAGCTACTTGATATTAATTTTTCAGAGTCAACATTAAATAATGCCAATTTCAAAAATACAAAAATTAAAAATGTCAATTTTGTTGGTGCCAACCTTGAGGGAATAACTTTCGAAGAAGCAACAATTGAGGGCTGTAACTTTAAAAATGCAAACCTAACGGGTTGTGATTTTTCACAGGCAATGCTGGATGATTGCAATTTTCATGGTGCAAGTCTGGATCATTCAAATTTCTATTCAACCACCATTGATAATTCGAATTTTGCTTTTTCAAGAATGCTCTATGCATTCTTGAAGCAAATAACCATTAATAAGAGTCGATTAAGTGGTGTCAATGCCCGGGGTTCCGACATGAGTTTTTCAAAAATGACAGAAGTTGAGATGAAAGGGTCCATACTAAAATACGCAGACCTGAATTCCTGCACTTTTAATAATGTCAATTTTAGTAATTCAAATTTGATTGGTGTCGACTTTAAAGATGCTCAATGCGAAGGAATTCAGGGGGAAGAAGCTAACCTGGAGGGATCAGACCTAACTTATGCAAACTTTAAAGGATGTAATTTGAAAAATGCTTTCCTTCTGGAGAGCAATTTGCATGGAACTGATTTTACTAAAGCCGACCTATCTGATGCATATCTTGTTGACGCTAATATATCTAAAGCAATCACCAATGAAGCAAATCTAGAGAATACCATCCTAGCCTGAATTAGGGTTGGATTTCGTCCGACAACTCACGAATACCAATATTTAGAAAACATCGAGATATCTTTAATTTTTTTCTGATAAAACCTAATATCATTTAAATTTTAATGATCATGAGCTCCACCTTCTCCATGTGCATGACCATGACTCAATTCTTCTTGAGTTGCTTCTCGCACCTCTGTTATTTCAACGGAAAAATGTAATGTCTCACCCGCTAACGGATGATTTCCATCAACATCAATTTTATCACCCACCACTGCTTTTACAGTAAAGACTGTTCGAGTTCCACCGTCTCCTTGACCTTCAAACTGCATTCCAGGTTGAATATCTGCATCTTTTGGGAAATTAGCTCTATCTACCTGCATCGTTAACTGTGGGTTTAATTCACCATATCCTTCTTTGGGAGGAACAGTAACGTCTCTTTTATCACCAACACCAAGCCCTTCCAATTCTTTTTCCAAACCAGGAATCATTTGCCCCACACCATGTAAATAAGCAAAGGGCTTATCCTTGTCTGCTCGATCCAATTCCACTCCACTTGTATTTTTCAAGCAATAAATCATACTAACAACAGAATTCTTCTTAATCATGGATTATCCTTTCAAAACTAAGTCTGTAAACGCCTTTAAAATAAATTTATTACATTGAAGATGCCGCTCATAGTATATTCTTCACACAGCGAAAACCAACATTTTCAAAAAAATCATTTGGATTTGCTTCGGTTCTCGAAAATGAATATTTATAAGCTTCCAAAAAATAATGACCCGCCTTTTGGAAACCATTTCCTCTTAAAACTTTAAACGTTTTTCCAAATCGAAACTCTTTACGGCTATTACCAGGGTAAGGAAGGTACCAATCTAAAGTCCATTCCATAACATTCCCAGAAAGCCCAATTACTTTATAAGGACTAGAATCTTTTGGATACGCGTTGACGGGAACCGTTTTCCTATCTCCTTCAATCCCAACATTAGCGTTTCCTTTTATATACTCATTTCCCCAAGGAAAAGGAAGTCCCTTAGGTCCTCTGGCCGCTTTTTCCCATTGCGCTTCAGTAGGGAGTTGCTTATGCTCCCATTGGCAATAGGACCAAGCCTCCCACCAAGTTACTTGTGTTACTGGATGATCGCTCGCACCTGCTGGATAAATACCCTCATTCCAATGAACTGGATGATCGGTAAATTGGTTTGTTACTAAGAATTGGCTATATTTTTTATTAGTTACTTCATACTTGTCAATATAATAGGAATCCAAAAAAACTTTTCTTTCTGGATGCTGATCCAGATAAAGAGGCTTTACCGCACCAATTTTTTTATGTGTGTCATCTTTGTCAATCTTATTAGTTCCCATAAGGAATTTTCCTTCAGGAATGAGAACCATTTCTTTTTTATCCTTTGCAGATATTATGTTTTTCTGACCACAATCACAGCATCCCCAAAGAAATGACAAACAGAGAAAAAATGTTGTATAGTTTTTGATCTTATTCAAAGCTCCCAAATTTGTCATGCTAGCAAAACCTTTATCCCAATCGCAACAAATAACATGGTCTCATATATTAATAGTCCTTATTTATTTATATTTGATACCGAATATTGTCTATGCCTTTGAAAAAGAAATAGAGAAAATAACAACCGGAGAACCTTATCCTCATATTTTAAAAAAAGACACTTTTACACTTAATACACGGAATATTAAAGTTATTAAGTCCGGTAAAAAATATTTGTGGATTGGAACCAATAAGGGATTAATTCGCTATAACACTTTGGAAGATGAAACCATTGAAGTTTATGATAATAAACACCAACTTCTTAGCAATGGAATTTTTGCGATTTCTCTAGATAAAAATGGTTGGCCATGGATTGGAACCTATGGGGGAGGACTAAGTTATTTCAATGGATCAAACTGGAAAAATTATAATACTCCCGATGGTTTGAACGATGCCTTCGTATACGATATTGCATGGGATAAAGAAAAAATCTGGCTAGCGACCTGGAGCGGTGTAAATTTTTCTAATATTAACCAAGATATCGCAAAAACTTGGGCAAGCTTTACTGTGAAAAATTCTGATGGGGGTTTGATCGATGACTGGGTTTATGCAGTTGAAATAGAAAAATCAGGTCGAATTTGGTTTGGAACTGAATCGGGTATATCAACTTACTACAAAGGTAAATGGAAAGCACTTAATCATGCCAATGGGCTTGGCGCATCTTATAATTCGGTCAAGGAGAAAAATAGAGAAATCATGTCCCTATTTAAAGGACAACATCATAATGCTTCTCCATCGATTCCAAATATCCAAACAGCAGATTATAAACCCAACTACATAGTGTCCATGCTACTAGATGAAAAAAACCGTTTGTGGGTTGGCACCTGGGGTGGTGGTTTGAGTCTACTAGATACAAAAACCTTCAAATTCAGAAATTTTACCACTCAAGATGGATTGCCAGGAAATTTCATTCTTTCAATCGAAGAAGATCATTCCGGTGGCTTATGGATTGGAACTAATAATGGATTGAGTTTATTCGATGGGAAAAAATTTCTGAATTTCTCACGCATAAATGGACTTAAATCTAAATTTATCTTTAGCCTTGAAGCCGCACAAGATCATTCTCTATGGATTGGCGGTCACCAGACCCTTACTCGAATAGTCATTGATCCTACCTCTGGGTTTCCGCTAAATTTGCAATAACCCATTCACTCAGGTATTTTTTATTTCTGTCCCGAGTACATCTAGCTATTAAATTATTGGTAAAGGAGGCTCACCAATTAAAAATCTTCATCTTCTGGATC